>JBPCVZ010000388.1:0-4755 GCA_051010015.1 Hyphomicrobiaceae bacterium | reverse complement strand
GTCACCGCATGGTGCAGGGTTGGCAGGCAGGCCGACGCGAGCGCCGCATCGATGGTCAGGTCGTCCCCGCGAAACAGCCGCGCGCGCCCGGTGGCGATGTCGGTTGCCGCCACCATCACGTTGACCGAGGCGTTGGCCCGAATCGCATCGAAATCGATGTGCTCGTCGAGAATCTTGCGCAGCGGATCGAACCCGAGCGGGTTGAAGCTGTAGGGCGAGAACACACCGTTCAAATTGGCCATCGCGCCGACGCGGGCGAGGCTCGACAAAAACGGGTTGAGGTCGGTGAGATCCGGCACGCCGGCTTGTTCGACCGCCGTCCATATCGCCTCGAGCGTTTCGCGCGCGGTTTGACGGCCACCGCTGGCGAGCCCGTGCGCCACGGCAATGGCATTGATCGCCCCCGCGCTTGTCCCGCTGATCCACGAGAGCTCGATCTGTTCATCGCACAGCAGGTGATCGAGCACGCCCCAGGTGAAGGCACCATGCGCGCCGCCGCCCTGCAGGGCAAGATTGAGTTTCCTGCGTTTGCTCCAAAACCCCATGCCCGACGCCCCCCTTTTCAAGACCTCAGTCTTGTCGGACCGCAGTATTTACCCTATCGCATCCGCCACAATCGGGCCATGGCGAACATGCCGCAGCGACGCTTTTTCGACATCGTGCGGGGCGCATCCGCGTCTGCCTGCACACAGTCCAGCGACGTCGCCGCGCACCTTGCCGCACCTGCTATTCACGCGGCGGCGGACCGCCCAGTTTCTGCGCTTCGCGAACCTCTCGGACTTCGCTGCGCAGGCCGCGGATCTCGGAGATGATATGGTTGTATTCACGCTCCGATTCTTCGTCTCGTTCCTCATCCGCCTGCGACTGCATGGCGTCGACGACGATGCCGATGAACAGGTTGAGGACGGCAAACGTCACGACGACGATATACGGCACAAAGACAGCCCAGGCGTAGGGGTGCACCTCCATCACGGGACGGACGATCTCGCCGGACCAGCCCTCGAGCATCATGATCTGGAACAGCGTGAAGAACGATGCGCCGATGGTACCAAAGAACTCCGGGTGGCTCGCGCCATAGAGTTTCGTCGTCAGCACGGCGAAGATGTAGTTGATCAGCGTGAGCAGGAACAGGATCGAACTCATGCCGGGGATCGCATTGAGCAGGCCGGTGACGACGCGGCGGATCGACGGCAGCGCCGAGACGATGCGCAGCACGCGCAGGATGCGCAACGCCCGCAGCACCGAAAAATTGCCGGTCGCCGGCATCAGCGTGATCGTCACGACGGCGAGGTCGAACAGGCTCCACGGATCGCGCCAGAATTTGCCCTTGAAGACGATCATGCGCGCGATGACTTCGAAAACAAAAAAGCAGATAATGAAGAAATCGAGCCACTGCAAAAAGCCGCCGATCGACCCCATCACCGATTTCGACGTCTCGAGGCCAAGCGCGATCGCGTTGACGACGATGACGCCGATCACGAAACGCTCGAACATCGGATGCGTCACGAGGTCTTCAAGGCTTTTGAGATTGGGCCGCGGCGCCGCCGCCACCCACTCCTTCATGTGCTGCCGCATCCTAACGCCCCCGGCACTGCTCTTTGTAAATGGACCTTCTTGCTAAATCAGCTTCCCTGCGCTGCCAACCCGTCATTCGTCGGTTCGCCGCGCCAATCCCCGCCAATTTCCGAACAGATGCCGAATCACGGCGCGTTCGCCCGACAATCAGAATGCTGTTTCCGACTTGCGAAAAACCGCGATATCCTGCCGGCCAAACCCCATGAAAAGGATCCCACCATGAAAGTCGGCCTGTCACTCCCGCTCCCCGCCTACACAATCGACCCGGCGTTCATGGCATCCAAAGCCGAGGCGCTCGGCTTCAATTCGATCTGGTATGCCGAACACCCCGCCGTGCCGGTCGAAAGCACGTCGCCGTTCCCCTCGACCGGCGGCGAGATCCCGTGGACCTACTCGCACTTCACCGAGCCCTACATCGCGCTTGCACGCGCCTCCGGCGTCACCAAGACGATCCAACTTGGCACCGGCATCACCCTGGTGCCGCAACGCCATCCGATGATCCTCGCCAAGGAAGTCGCCGCGCTCGATTTCCACAGCGGCGGGCGCTTCCAGTTCGGCATCGGCACCGGCTGGCTGCGAGAGGAGGTCGAACTGTTCGGCGGCGATTTCCCCAAGCGCTGGACGCAGACCCGCGAGGCACTCGATGCCATGAAGGCGGTGTGGACCAACGACGCCGCCGGTTTCGAGGGCAAATACTACAACTTCCCGCCGGTGCGCGTTTATCCAAAGCCGGCGCAAAAACCCTACCCGCCGATCATTATCGGCGGCGCTGCCGAGCGCGTCCTGCAACGCATTGTCGATCACGCCGACGGCTGGCTGCCCAACCGCGTCACGCCGGAAGCGCTCAAGGGTCACCGTGCCGAGCTCGACCGCCTCGCCGAAACCGCCGGCCGCGATCCCAAGGCGATCCGCATCATCGTCTATGGCCAGGAGCCCGATGCCGACCTGTTTGCCGCGCTGTTCAAGGCCGGCGCCGACGAGGTCGTCGTCCGGCCCAAGCACGTCGACACCGAAGCCGAAATGGGTACGCAGCTAGAAGCCTTCGCCAAGCTGCTCATCAAGGGCTGACGTTCGCGCCTCGTACCGAAGGAATCCGCCGCATGACACCCGGATCTCTGAAAGGGCTCACCGTTCTCGACATGAGCCACGCGCTCTCCGGGCCGTTCTCGACGATGCTGCTTGCCGAACTCGGCGCCGAGATCATCAAGGTCGAGCCGCCTGGCGGCGATCACTTCCGCCCGAGCAACGGCGGCGCCACGTCCGCCGTCGTCAACCGCAACAAGCGCAGCCTGTGCATCGACCTCAAGCGCGATGAATCCCGCGCGGTGATGGACCGCCTCATCGCGCGGGCCGACATCCTGCTCGAGACCTTCACCCCCGGCGCCGCCGAACGCCTCGGCTACGGCTATGAAGCGGTCGCTGCCAAGAAGCCCGAAATCATCTACATCTCAATCTCCGGCTTCGGCCAGACCGGGCCTTACGCCGAGCTGCGCGGCTACGATGCCGTCGCGCAGGCCATGTCCGGCGTCATGGCGGCCACCGGCGAGGCCGACCGTGCGCCGGTGCGCGTCGGCCCCTCCCTGATCGACATGGGCACGGGCATGTACGTCGTGATCGGCGTCCTCGACGCGCTGCGCCACCGCGACCAGACCGGTAAAGGCGCACGGCTCGACTTCAATCTCTTTGAATCCGCGCTCTCGTGGATGAGCCAGAGCATCGCGCGCTACAGCCAGACCGGCGTCGTGCCGCCACGCACCGGCTCGGCGCTCGCCACCTTTTCGCCCTACCAGGTGTTCCAGGGCCGCGATGGCCCGGTCTTCATCGGCGCCTCGACCGAGCGTTTCTGGCTCAAGCTGTGCGGTGCGCTCGCCCTCGATGGCGTCGCCGACGACCCCCGCTTCGCCGACATGGCAGCCCGCGTTGCCAACCGTGACGCCCTCACCGCCATCATCGAGGCGCGCCTCCGGTCGCTGTCCAACGACGACCTTCTCACCCGCCTGCGCTCAGCCCAGGTCCCCTGCGCCCCGGTCCTCGACATCGCCGGCGTCGTCACCGATGACCATGTCGCCGCCCGCGGCTCGCTGATGCCCGCGACCGACCCGGCGATCGGCGATATCCTGCAAACCCGCATGCCGATCGGCCCCGGCACGGAGCCGTTGCCCGCTCCGGTACTGGGGCAAGATAATCAACATGTTCTGGCAGATTTGGGCTTCAAGGACGATGAGATCACTGCGCTGATGGCGACCGGTGTCGTGATCTCGAACAGCTAGGCAATCGTTGACAAAAGCTAAATTGCGGCTGGTCGACATAAAACTCTAACGAAACTGTTTTGATTTTGTTAACCATGCCAAAGCGAAAATAAAGATTAAAACGCTATTCAATAAAATTGTACCGAACCGCAAAACGTTTTGATATGGAATGTATAAGAACGTGGCTTCTTCAGATAAAGGAGCGCGTTATGTTTCTCAACTTCTTACGGGATTTCCGGGACAACCGGTCAGGCGCCATCGCGATCATCTTCACACTGCTCTTGACGAGCCTTGTGACGCTGATCGGTGGCACGGTCGACTATGTCCGCTGGGTACAGGCGACAGGCAAGACCATCCAGGCGATGGACGCGGCGGTCCTGGCCGGCGGCCGCATGCTGCTAATGGGCAAGACGGAGGCCGAGGCCATTCAGGCGGCCCAGGACTTCTACGCCGAGAACAAATCCAACGACCTTTACGTCGATTCGGTCACCTTCACTCTCGAGAACACGGGTACGAAAGTGGTTGCCGTCAGCGACTCGTCGGTCAAGACGGCCTTCCTGCAAGTGGCCGGCATTCCGGAGCTGCGCATCCGCGAGACGACCCACGCCCTCGTCGAGGTGGGTGCCAACGGCGGCCAGGACATCGAGATCGCCTTGATGCTCGATATCACCGGATCGATGTCCGGCAGCAAGATGACGGCCTTGAAGGAAGCGGCAACAGACCTCATCAACATCGTCGTGTGGGACGATCAAAGCGAGTTCACCTCGCGCGTCGCCGTCGTGCCGTTTTCATACTATGTCAATCTCGGCCGTTCGGCCTTTCAAACGGCAGCGAACTACACGCCGGGCAGCAGCGGCGACAGTCACACCTGCGTCAAGGAACGACAAGGTGCCAATCGCTACACGGATGCCACACCCAGTGGGGCAAACGG
>JBPCVZ010000387.1:0-16636 GCA_051010015.1 Hyphomicrobiaceae bacterium | reverse complement strand
GTCGCAAAGCTGTTCCGTGAGCAGTGGCCAACGTCGGCAGAGGTCTACCTTCATCAAGGCAATGTGCCGGAGGTCGGCTCGTGGTTCAAAAACCCGAAACTGGCCGCCACCTACGCGCGCATACTGGAAGAGGCTGAAGCAGCATCAAGCGACCGCGAAGCGCAAATCGAGGCAGCGCGAAAAATCTGGTATGAGGGCTGGGTCGCGGAAACAATCGACACCTTCCATTCGACACAGGAACTGCTGGACCCGAGCGGCAACAAGCACAAGGGCGTGCTGCGCTACGATGATCTCGCGCGCTGGCGTGCGACCTATGATGATCCGGCGACGGTGAAGTACGGCAACCTCGACGTCTACAAGTGCGGGTTCTGGAGCCAGGGCCCGGTCCTGCTGCAGCAACTCGCCGTGATGCGCGACCTCGATGCGCGCGACCTGCCGGCGACAGATCCGCGCTTCGTGCACACCGTCGCCGAGGTCGCCAAGCTGGCGTTCGCCGATCGTGAGGCGTGGTACGGCGATCCCGACTTCGCAGACATTCCCGCCGACGCGCTGCTCGGCGAAGCCTATGCCGCCGAACGCCGCAAGCTGGTCAGCGCCGACGAAGCCTCGCTCGAGCTGCGCCCCGGCAGCCCCGACGGGCGGGCGCCGAACGTATCGCCGGCGTTCTCTCACGGCACCGACATTTCCGATATCGGCGACTACTGGGGGATCGGCGAGCCGACAGTGCAGCCGACCGGCGAGGCCAAAGGCGATACCGTCCACATCGACATCATCGATCGCGACGGCAACATGATCTCGCTGACGCCATCGGGCGGCTGGTTGCAGAGCGCGCCGGTGATCCCGGAACTCGGCTTCCCGATGGGCTCGCGCATGCAGATGTTCTGGCTCGAAGAGGGCACCAACAACACCCTCGAGCCCTACAAGCGGCCGCGCACGACCTTGTCGCCGTCGCTGGCGATGCGCGATGGCGCGCCGTACATGGTGTGGGGCACGCCGGGCGGCGACCAGCAGGACCAGTGGTCGACGCTCCTCGCGCTGCATCATGTCGACCGCGCCATGAACCTGCAGGAGGCGATCGACACGCCGGCGTTTCACGCGGAGCACTGGCCGTCGTCGTTCTGGCCGCGGGCTGCCAATCCCGGCCGCCTCGTGGTCGAGGGGCGCATGCCGACGGCAACGGTCGAGGCGCTCAAGGGCATGGGCCACAAGGTCGCCGTCGGCGCCGACTGGTCGGAGGGCCGCCTGACCGCGGCATCGCAGGACGGCGGTGTCTTGAAGGCGGCCGCCAACCCGCGCGGCATGCAGGGCTACGCGGTCGGACGCTAGAGCCGCGAGGCCGAGCAAACTGCTCGGCGAGATCGGATCCAGCCCCAAGGTCACGAAGCGGCGCGGCTGTCCGATTGTGGGTCATAGCGTAATCAATTGGCACGAGGCACACCGTAGAAACGGCAAATATTCTTACTGGCACAGTCATTGCACCCCTGGATAACGGCGCGAATTGCGCGCGGTGTTGTAGCCCAGGGGGTTTTTGTAATGTTTCGATGGGCAGCGGCAGGCCTTGCAGTGTTCTCGGTCGGCATGGCAGCTGGCGGGCTTGTCCATCATCAGTGGGTGTCATCGATCTCGCCAGAGACGCGCGCGCCGGTGCGGGCCGCTACACCGGCGGCTCCGGCCGCTGAAGCAGCGGTCAAGTCCGTCGCGTTAGAACGAGCTGCCGAACCCACAAATGTCATGCCCATGCCGGCAATCGAGCGGGGCGATCGAGATATTCCGGTCAAGTCCGTCGTCGCGACGAGACCGTCTGCCGGCGAAGTGATCATTGCCGCCGTCAAGCCGGACCGCCAAACGCAAACCGATTGGGGCGCGCCGCAGCCCGCGACAACGCATGTCAAAATAGCCCGTGTTCGGACGACCAACTCGACGTTGCGCAACAATCCGATCGTGCAGCGCGAACTGACGCGCGATATTCAGCAAGAACTGTATCGCGTGGGCTGCCATTCCGTGGTCGTGAGCGGCAGTTGGGATGCCCGAACCGTCAAGGCCTCGGCCCAGTTCGTGGCCAACCGCAATGCCGTGCTGCCGGCGGACCGGCCGGACGTGATCCTGTTGAGCCTGCTGCGCGGTTATCGCGGCGGCGATTGTGGCAAGTCACAGGAACTGGCGAGCACGGGACCGACATTGGTGGCGCCGAACGTGACGTCATCGGTGATCGGAGGGCCCACGGCCGTCGTCCAGCCGAGTATCGGCCCGGCCATAGCGCCGGTTGTCAAGCGTCCCACGGGCACGCCCGCCGTACGGACGACGCGACGGCGCAAGGGTAGACCAGCGCGCAGGAGACGTGCGACTTGGCGCAACAGAGTCCATTACGGTACGGGATCGGACTACTGAGGCGGGCGTGGCGACCGGCTCTGACCGAATTTCTTTGTTCTGATAGTCCGAACAGGGTTCCGATCGCGGTGCTGGCGACGGCAAGCTGTGCGTGCTAAGCCGTTGCCGTTATCCAACGCACAGATCAACGGACATCGCAGATGAGCACGACGCGCACGGAATCCGATACCTTTGGGCCGATCGAAGTGGCCAGCGATAAATACTGGGGCGCACAGGCGCAGCGCTCGCTCGGTAATTTCAAGATCGGCTGGGAGACGCAGCCCGCGCCGGTGGTGCGCGCCCTCGGCATCGTCAAGCGGGCGGCGGCGGAGAGCAACATGGCGCTCGGTCGGCTCGATGAGACGATCGCCAAGAACATCGTCGCGGCCGCCAACGAGGTGATCGAAGGCAAGCTCGATGCGCATTTCCCGCTGGTTGTTTGGCAGACCGGTTCGGGGACGCAATCGAACATGAACGCCAACGAGGTGATCTCGAACCGGGCGATCGAGATGATGGGCGGCGAGATGGGTTCGAAGCAGCCGGTGCACCCGAACGATCACTGCAATATGAGCCAGTCGTCAAACGACACCTATCCCACGGCCATGCATATTGCCTGCGCCGAGGAGATCGAGCACCGCCTGCTGCCGGCGCTCGCCAAGCTGCGCAACGCGCTCAATGACAAGGCGCAGGCCTGGAAGGATGTCATCAAGATTGGCCGCACGCACACGCAGGACGCGACGCCGCTGACGCTGGGCCAGGAATTCTCCGGTTATACACAGCAACTCGACAACGGCATCGAACGCATCCGGCAGACGATGCCGAAACTGATGGAACTGGCGCAAGGCGGTACCGCCGTCGGCACCGGCCTCAACGCGCCGGTCGGATTTGCGGAAATGGTCGCGGAACGCATCGCCGGCATCACCGGTATGGAATTCACGACGGCGCCGAACAAGTTCGAGGCGCTGGCCGGCCACGACGCGATGGTGATGAGCCATGGCGCGATCAACACGGTGGCGGCATCTCTGTTCAAGATCGCCAATGACATCCGCTTCCTCGGCTCGGGCCCACGCTCGGGGCTCGGTGAACTGGCGCTGCCCGAGAACGAGCCGGGCTCGTCGATCATGCCGGGCAAGGTCAACCCGACCCAATGCGAGGCGCTGACGCAGGTGTGCGTACAGATCTTCGGCAACAACGCCGCGCTGACGTTCGCCGGCAGCCAGGGGCATTTCGAGCTCAACGTCTACAACCCGGTGATGGCCTACAACTTCCTGCAGTCCGTCCGCCTGATGGCGGATGCGGCAGTATCGTTCACGGACAACTGCGTCGTCGGCATCGAGGCGCGGGAAGACAACATCAAGGCTGCGCTCGAGCGTTCGTTGATGCTGGTCACCGCGTTGGCGCCGAAGATCGGCTATGACAACGCGGCGACGATCGCGAAGACCGCGCACAAGAACGGCACGACGCTGCGCGAAGAAGCGGTCGGCGGCGGCTTCGTCACGGAAGCGGAATTTGACGAGGTCGTGCGGCCTGAAAAGATGATCTCGCCGGGCTGAACAGTCGTAGGCGGGAGAGTGGCGGATCGAGCTTCGAGGACGCAGGTATGACCGGCAACGTCATCAATTTGCGCCAGGCGCGCAAGCAGCGGGAACGCGATGCCCGGCGCAAAAAGGCAGATGAGAACCGCGAAAAGCACGGCCGTAAACGCGCCGAGCGCGAGCAAGCGGCGCGCGATGCCGAGGCGCAGGCGCGACGCCTCGACGGACACTGGCTGAGCCAGGTCGACGCGGAGGCGGTTCCCGATCGGGAAAAAGAACAAGACGCGTCGGGCGATCCGTCGAACGGCAGGCAAGAGCCGTGAGCGGTGATCGCTCGTTCGGTTCGGCGCGCGACGCACTGGGTTTGCAGCCTGATACGGGGCCGGACGAGGAGCCGGACAAGGTGGGTGACGGCCTCAAGGCGAGCCGGCCCCTGAAACGTTCGTTTTCGATCGCCGGACACCGCACGTCGATATCGTTGGAGGCGGCATTCTGGGATGCGTTTCGCGAGCTGTGCCGCGCGGATGGTGTCTCGATGGCGGCGATGCTGGCGCGCATCGATCGCGAGCGCGGCAGCGAGGCGGGGCTGTCCGGCGCCGTGCGGGTGTGGATTCTACAACGCTACCGGGAAGGTAGCGGCCCCGGGCGCTCTAATCCCAACCAAACGGATTGAACTTCTTTTTCTCCGGCGGACGGCGCCGGCGTCTGGCGCGCGGGCGGGTCGGAGGTGCCGGTTTTTCAAGAAGACCTGCCGATGACTGCGGTGTGCCAGAGGGTACGGTGCCGCCGGCCTGTTGTGATGGGCTGAGCTGCCCCGGGGGCTCGGGTGAGACGATCGGCGCGGGATTGGCGGCGCCGCCGGCGGTGCCTGGCGGTTGCGCTGGATTGGCGCGCGAGCGCAGCGCTTCGGCTTCGCGGCGGCGGCGTTCCTCCTCGAGCGAGCGGCGTTGTTCCTCCTCGATGCGGCGCTGGCGTTCGGCTTCCGCGGCGGCACGGGCCTCGTCTTCGCGACGAAGGCGCTCGAGGCGCGCGACATTGGCTTCCATTTTGCGCACGACCAGTTCGCGCTCAAGGTCGCCGAGGCCGATCTGCGGCTCGATCCGGTCGATCTCGGCAAGGGTTCCAGCATAGACGAGCGTTATCGGCGGCAGGGGGACGGTCTCTTCAGGCGTGTCGGGGCGCGGTTGCGGCGCCGGCGTCACGGTCCAGCGACTGTCGATCCGCAGACGTGGCAGGTCGATAAAGGTGTTGTTGCGCAGCCCGCCGGCATCTTGCTCGAAGATCACGGCCGGGAAGGCGACCGTTCCGTTGGCGATTCGCATTTTGAGTACCGGCTCGCCGAGTTCGACAAAGCCTTCGCTGGCATACTCCTTGAGGTGCGCACCAAGCGCCTCGGTCAGCAACTCCCCCTCGATCACCTTGCGGGCGGCAGCCGTGATCGTCTCGCTTGTCAGCCCCGGCACCCGGACGCCGCTTAGTCGAACTTCGCCGCTCCCTTCGAGCGCGGTGCTGAGCGAGCGTGGCGACAGCGCCCGCCCCTTCAAATTGAGATCGATATCGGCGGTGCCGGCGAGGCGATCGCTGCGCGCGAGATTCGGGGCCCAGGCGCTCAGTTCGATACCCTTGCCGGAAAACCTGGCTGAGACGGCAGCACCCGCCTGCGACTTCTCGAAGTCGGCCCGAGCGTTGATGGAGGCTTTGCCGGAGCGCGCGGCAAACTTGTCGATCACGACCTTTGCCGGGTTGATCGTTGCACGGAACGTTGCATCCTGCAGTGGCGTGCGCGTGCCTCCGAGTGCGAGAGCTTGAACCGTGACGTCGATCCCGGCATCGACGCCAGCGAGATGCGAGAAGTCGAAGGGTGAATCCGGCCAGAGCGTGTCGACGTTTTCCGGTTGCGCATTGCGCGACCGAACGGGCGCCGGTGCGGCGCGCATCAACAGGCCTGCGAGCTGGTTCAGCGATGCCTTGTCGAGGGCAATGCTGCCGCCGAGCCGAGGGCGATCTGATGCAGTCGCAAGGTCCAGTTTACCGCTCAGGCGCGTCGAGCCGATCATCATAGGCTGCGGCTCGAACCGGTATCCGTTGGCGGTGCTGGCAACCTTGATGCGCCCGCGCATCGGCGTGACACTCAAGTGATCGTGCAGATCGGGCCACGTGAGCAGCGCCAGCGTCCTGGCCGTGGTTTGGCGAATGTCGATAAACCCGGACCAGTCCATCCCGCCGCTCGCCAGGGCCATGTCGCCGCTGAAATCGGCATCGAGCGATTTGCCAGCGGCAATTCGCACGAAGGTTTTCATTTTCTTTTCCGGCGTGCCGGCGAGGGTCATCACGATCGTGGCGGGCGATGCTGCCGAGCGCACCACCGATGGCGCCGGCGTTGCCGGGCGTCGGGCAATCATCGGCTTGCCGATCAGCCAGCCCGTGGTGGTCAACGCATCGCGGCCGTTGATACGCGCTTGAACATCGGCTGGCTGAGCCCGCCAGTTGCCGAGCGGGCCAAATGTGCGAGCATCGATGCGGACGCGATCTTCGCCGATCGTGCCATCGGCAACGAGCTGGTTGACCGGCGCGGCTGTTTTTGCGGCGCCATCGGTGACGCCGAGTTTGGCATCGATCGCGACCCGCAGTGGTGTGCGCCCTGCGATCAGTTGCGCCGGAACTTTCCCACGCGCAGCGAGGCTCAAGAGGTCGGCGAGACGTGCGCCGGCGGCATCGTTGGCTGCGGCGACGGTGCCAGTCGCGTTGCCACTGATCCGCTGTCTGAGACCGATCAGCTTGCTTGCCAGGGACAGCTTAAGGCCCGGCTGCCAAACTAGATCAAACTTGGCGAGGTTCAGCGTGTCGGCCGTGCGTCGCAGATCAATGTCGACTTCGGCGAAGCTGTTGCGTCCGTCCGAGATGTGGCCGCTGCGCAGGCGCAGGGCAATATCGACATCTCGCAGCCATTTGCTCGCGGCGTTCTCCTTGGCAGGTTGCCTGCCCTGCGTCATCGGCAGGCCGAGGTATGCTGCAATATGCTTCGGTGCGAGCAGGTCGTCGCCGAAATTCTCGAGCGCGAGTTTGTCGGCATCTATGGTTGCGACGAGGGCCGGCCGCGCCGACCAGTTGTACCCGATCGCGCCTTCGGCGCTGGCATCGGCAAGGCGCACGCGCGCATCGGTCAATTCCCAGCTTTTCGGCCTAACGCGAACATTGCCATTCAGCACGAATGACTTGGCGAGCGCGCGCGCCGATTGCTTGGCAAGCTTTACCCCGCCCCATTGCGCCAACTCGGAGAAGCTGGCCGTGCGCAGCAGGATATTGCCATCGAACTGAAGGGCGCCCTTGCGACGTTCCAGGAAACCGTCGATTGCCAGCGCGGTCAGTCCGGGCAGCGAGGCGCGCAATGCCTCGATCTTGGTGACGCCGTCGCGACGGATCATGCGCCCTTTGAGATCGCTGATCGCCGTGTTTGAGAGGTTGGCCTGATCGATTGACAGTTCAAGGCTGGTGACGCCGGCGCCAAGCGGCTCGATGCCACGCGTGAGCAGCCGCTCGACGGCCTTGAGGGGCCCATCATCGGCGGTGACACCGGCGATCGCATCGAGGTCCAGCCAGCTGGCGGTCAAGACGGTCTCGGTGGTCACGCCGTCCTGCCAGCGGGTAATTGCCGAACCGCTTAGCGTCTGCTGGCGCTCTTGGTGCTGGAACGTAACGGCGATGTTGTCGAGCCGCAACGCTTTGGCATCGATCTTGAGGTCGGCAGCCAGTTCATAGCCGGCGCCCTGCAACTTGGTTTTCTGGTCGCGCGGCGGGCGGCTGCGACTGTTGACGCGTCCAATGGCACGCGCGCTGCCGAGCAGATCGGATAGCGTACCGTTGATGTTGTGCACGGTGCGGCCGTCGGGCGAGCGGACCGAGCCGCTAAAGCGCACGTCGCCGCTGTCTTCCATGCGTGCTGTCGACAGGCGGATCTCTTGCGGCACGGCGTCGGGCTGGTCATCGAGTGGCATCGTGCCGATGAACTTATAGGGGCCGCTGAGCGCGCTCGCCATCATCTCACCGGTGATTTTCGAGAGCCTTGCGATTTCCTGGCCGTGGTGGGATTCGAAGAGCAGCGTGCCATCGCGGATCAATACGGACTTGAGCGCGACATCGCGTGGGATGAACGCGAGATCGTTCTTGCTGATCTGCAGCTTGCGCCAGTTGCCGCTGCCGTCCTTTTCCGTACGCAGGCGCAGAACCGGCTGCAGCAGTTCAATCTCGCGCGCCTCGAAAATGCCGCGCAGCAATGGCGGCACCGAAAGCCACATCTTGAAGCGCTCGGCACGGGCAAACGACCCGGGCACCCCGGGCGCATCGGCGATGCGCACCTTCTCGAAATTCACATGTGGGATTGGCAGGATGCGCACGCTGACTTCGCCACGCACGCGGACCTCACGATCAAGCAGGCGGGAAGCTTCTTCCTCGAACGCGCCGCGATAATCGTTCCAATTGATCAGCGGTGGTACAGCGAAAAGCGCTGCCAGAATGAGCACCAGGAACGCCGCGATGGTCAGCAGGAAATTGTTCATTGTATCCGGTTCGCAAAGACCATCAGTTCGCCGCCGCGGATGAGCGTTATGCCCCGCGGAACGCCACCAGTGTTCTCGGGGAGTCGATGGCAAGGCACCACAAAAAAGTGCCCGCTCTGGAAATCCGGGGCGCAGCTCACCTCAACGTTCATTGCCCGTTCGATAATCCCCTCACAGGCTCCCTTTATGACACAACAAATCACAAACGGGCAGGCCCGATCACGGGCATGTGCGTAAATTGCGGAGCTGAGGTTATCGTACCTCAAACCGACGATTGGCACACGAAAACAGCGATCAAAACAGGATAGACAAAGAAAGGCGCGACATTTTGGCCATGTGTGGTGTTATTGCGCGAGGAATACGGCTCAACATACGAATCTGAGTGAGGCCGGGTTGGATCTGGGGATGGGCTTCATGTGACCGATGAAGCGGGACGTTCGGAAGGCGCGCCAGGTGATGGCAGCGCTCCACCGCCGGTGACGCAACGCGCACGGCGCATCGTCGAGCGAGCGCAGATCTGGCTGGGCGAGATGATACGGGTCATTCTCGATCGCCTGCACCAAAACCTTTCCGATTTTTTCGCCGACCGGCAACTGCTGGTCTGGGCATTGGCCATCACGATCGGCATCGGCGTCGCCTATGCCGCGATCGCCTTTCGCTTTTTGCTTGGCGCCTTTCAGTGGCTGTGGCTTGGCACCAGTTCGGAGAAGATGCTGGCCGTCGCTGACGCGACTCCATGGCCGGTGATCCTTCTGGCGCCGGCTGTCGGCGGCCTGATCGTCGGTTACATCCTGGTCCGCTTCATTCCGGGGCGGCGACCGCTGGGGGTGGCGGATGTCATCGAGTCCCGGGCACTGGGTAATTGCAAAATTCCGACCAAGGATGGGCTCTGGAGTGCCCTGACGGCGACAATCGCGCTGGGGTTCGGGGGATCGGCCGGGCGTGAGGGACCGGTCGTACACCTTGGCGCGACGCTGGCATCGTGGCTCGAAGACCGCTTCTCGCTCAGTTCATCGGCGCGGCGCAAGCTGCTCGCCTGCGGCGTCGCGGCGGCCGTATCGGCATCGTTCAATGCGCCCATCGCAGGCGTGCTGTTTGCCCATGAGGTGATTCTTGCACACTACGCGTTGCGCGCATTCGTGCCGATCGTGATGGCCAGTGTTGCCGGTGCCGTGATCTCACGCCTGCACTACGGCAACTTCGCCGCGTTTGTCGTGCCCGAGTATCAGATCTCGTCTTATCTCGAGTTTCCCGCGTTCGCGCTGCTCGGCGTGACGTGCGCGCTCGTGGTCGTCTTGTTTGAACTGTCGATCATGACGACGGAGCGCGTCGCCTGGCGCATCAAGATGCCGCTGTGGTTGCGCCCGGCCATTGGTGGTTTGTTGGTTGGCGCCATCGCCGTGTTCTTTCCGCAGGTGCTCGGCGTTGGCTACGATGCGACGGACAAGGCGCTGAACAACCAATGGCCGCTTACCATATTGATCTTGTTGATTGTCGCCAAAACGGCGGCCACGGCGATCACGTTTGCCAGCCGGCTTGCGGTCGGAGTGTTCTCGCCGGCACTGTATCTCGGTGCGATGACCGGTGGTGCCTTCGGCCTGATTGCGTCTGCGGCGTTTCCCGAGATGTCATCCAGTAACGGCCTCTATGCGCTGCTTGGGATGGGCGGGGTGGCCGCCGCGGTGCTCGGTGCACCGATTTCAACGACGCTGATCGTGTTCGAGCTGACTGGCGGCTACGAGATGACGATCGCGCTGCTGCTGACGGTGTGCATATCCCATGGTTTGTCGCAGGCGGCGCTCGGGCACAGCTATTTCCATTGGCAGCTTTCGAAGCGCGGGTTGTCGCTGCAGGAAGGGCCCCACAAAGAAATCATGCGACGTCTGACTGTGGCCAATTTCATGACCGTGCGCGAAGCCGGTGACGTTCTGCCGGTCGATCTATGTGACATCGAAAAGGCGTGGCTGGTGCCCGATGATACGCTGGAACGGGCGCTGCGAGCTTTCGATAACGCCGGTGCCGCGCGGATTCCCGTCGTTTCGGCGAGCAATCAAACCGGCGTGATCGGTTGGGCCGACCGGATGACGGCGTTGTCCGCCTACAACCGCGCCCTTGTCGAGGCCCACGAAGAAGAGCATCTTTGATCGTGCAGGCTGCACCGGATGTCTCCGGCCAAGTGCGCAATCCGATGTGGTCTGAGCAACATTTACCATATTATACATGATGTTACGTGAGCTATCGAAGATTTTTATTGAGCATCGTATGATGGCGCGTTGATTGCATTTTACCGGCGAAGCGGCCCCTTGCCCTGCGGGCCAGATTGTAACGGAACATGTATCATGAGTACCTCCGCCACAGCTGATTCCTCTGCGTCCGAGACAGGCACCGGACCTCGCTTTTCGCGCAAACAGATCAGCGCCCTGCGCGAACTCGACAACACGACCAACATTCGCTTCATTGCCGCAACCTGGCTGGTCATCGCGGTAACGGTTGCTGCTTCCGTGTGGTGCTACACGGCCTTCAATGCTGGCGAGATATCGTTCTGGTGGACCATCCCGGTGACGATCTGCGCGGCGCTGATCATCGGCGCAGCACAGCACCAGCTCGGCGGCATCATTCACGAGGGCACACACTTCCTCCTGTTCAAAGACCGTCAGCTCAACGAACTCATCTCGGACTGGACGGCGGGGTTTGCTCTCTACACCTCGACGCATTCGTTCCGCCTGCACCACTTTGCCCACCATCAATTCGTCAACGACCCGCAGCGTGATCCGAACTTCGAACAGGCCCAGGAAAGCGGCTACTGGCTCGATTTTCCCGTCGAGCATGTTGAACTGGTCAAGGGATTGATTCGCATGATGTCGCCGATCAGCCTCATTCGCTACATGGTCGCGCGCGCCAAGCAGAGCGCGATTGGCACGGAGACCAACCCGTTTTCGAAACCTGACGCGATGGGAGAACCCTGGGCGGTGCGTTCCGGTATTTTGTTTGCGGTCGTCTCGCCGCTGGTGGCGGTGGTGCTCGTCGCACTCGGCCAGTTCGCGGCCGCTTTCGTCTTTCTGCTGGCGGCCTGGGCGGCGGTCGGCGTCTACTACTACGTGATCCCGGACGAGCATTATCCTCAGAGCCGGATCAACCCGGTGGTCTCGTTGCGCACGACCAGCATCTGTCGGATGTCGTTCCTCGCGATCGTCTATCTCGCCCTGACGGCAGCCGAGTGGGCAACCGGCGCGCCGGTGTGGGGCTATTATGGCTTGCTCTGGATCCTGCCGCTGTTCACCGCATTCCCGGTCTACATGATCCTGCGCGAATGGGTGCAGCACGGTAACGCCGATCGCGGCCGCTATACGAACTCGCGCGTGTTCCTCGTCGACCCGATCTCGCGCTACGCGGTGTTTCCGCTCGGCATGGACTACCACCTGCCGCATCACCTGTTTGTCGGCGTGCCACACTACAAGTTGAAGCGGTTGCACGAACTGCTTCTCGGCAATCCGGAATATGCCGAGAAGTGCCGCGTGGTCGATGGCTGGACGGGCAATCACGGCCGTCACGGCCCGTCGATAACCTCCGTGCTTGGTCCACGCTACGCCGTTGACAGCGATGAAGTGCATATCAACGAGGAGACGATTGCGGCGGCGGACATCAATGATCGCGAGGGCGTTGCCGCCCAGGTCGCCGCTTCAAAGGGGCTCGACGGCAATAACGGGCGATAGCTGGGGTTGACGGTGTCGTGAAATCGTAAGCGTCGGCTGTGCCTGCCAATGCGTGGTTTTTCACCCCACCTGTCATTGCTAGAACCGCCGGCGCCGGCCGAGGTCGATGTGGAAGAGCCCGCCCCCGTAATGCTTGTAGCCGCCGACGGCGTTGCGCAGATAGTAGCTCGCTTCGCGCCAGTTGCCTCGCACGCGGATATCGGCGGCATTGCCGGTGAGGTGGTGTGAGTGCCTGGCACCGCCGACGCGTCGGTTGTGGCGCGGGCTGCGGCATGTCGAGTTGACGCGCACCCGGCCGTAGCGGGCGGCGACGTTGGCGATGACGCGGCGCAATCTCGGCGCCAGGCAGTCTGGTGACGCCACCCAGTGGATATTGCGGCTCGCGCCTCCGGTCACGCTGCGTCGCCGGGGCCGGTTTGCAGACAAGCGCCCGAGGCTTGCCCGCCATAGATTCGACCAGCGGCCCGAGCTTGCCGATGCGCTGATGCCGATCCTGGCGGGTCCCAGATATTGCACACGCACGGCGCCCGTGCCCTGGCGTTTCAGGCCGAGGATTTCGGCGGAGCGCCGCGACAGATCGATGATGCGATTGCGCGCGTAAGGCCCGCGATCGTTGACGCGTACAACGAGTCGGCGGCCGGTCCGCATGTTGGTGACCCGCACCAGGGAAGGCAGCGGCAATGTCGGGTGTGCGGCCGTGATGGCGTTCATGTCATAGGTTTCGCCATTGGCGGTGAGGCGGCCGTGGAACTTGTCGCCGTACCAGGACGCGACCCCGACGCGATCATAGCTGGGCTGGTGGCGCGGAGTGTAGCGTATGCCGTTGATGGTGTAGGGCTTGCCGACTTTGTAGTAGCCGCCGCGTGGCGCCGATGGGTTGGCGTAAGGGCTGGGTCGCGGGCCTGGCCGCGAAGAACTCGGCATGCTGAGCGCACTGAAGCTCGGTCCCTGCAGTCGGCGGCTGCCGCTCGAGCAACCCTGCAGTATACTGGCGACGGCAATGAGTGTGACAGCGCGCGTCATCCCCTTGGCATAGGGCGCGGCGCGCCGGCGGGCATGTGCAAAAGACTCAAAGGATGTCGTCGTGAACATTACGCACTCGTTGGACATTCGTTTCCGAAAGCCGCAGCTGCATAATGCAGACAAGAGAACCGGGTTGACCCCGGCCAGAAGCACTTCAAGGCTCGTATCCACGCACCTGTCAAAGCGCGCCGATTACTCCTGCTAGGCCTACACAAAATAGCCAATGAGTAGAAAGGTCCCGCGAATTTGGGGGTGCGGATTGGCCTCAAATTTTAGAACAATTGTTTGCGCTTTTGCTGAAAGAACCTCAGTGAAAGCCCCGGTAGGCCGGTCCGGGCGTGCCGTCCGATAGCCCTGATCATGCGCCCGAGTGCGCAACCGCGTTCGCGCGAGGCCCGTTCCAGCGGGGTTTTTGGTCGGTATTGGCAATTTGGTTCAATTTGTAGGGAAGCACGGCATCGGCGCGCCCGCCGCGCCGATGCTATCAATGCGCCGCCACACCAAGCCGCCGACTGGGAAAGAAATTTATTTCCGCACCCAAATCTATAGCCAGTGAAGGAGTCCAGTCTCTCATAAGGTGCGCCCGATATAATTCGACTACGCGATCAACCAAGAGGCCTGATTCCATGTCCGGAGAAGAATTGGAAACCGTTGTCGACATCGACGGCGTCATCCTCGGTTTCGTATCACTGCATGGCGACGAAAGCGCCGAGAGCGGTGATGACTATACGGGTGATCTGGCCGTCTACGATGCCAACTATGATTTCATCGGCCCGGCCCGCAACATGAGGATTGCAGAGGACCTGTTGCGCCGGCATCGCGCCGATCTGACGCCACCCAACCCTACTCCAGTGCCGAGACGCTTCGATCACAGCTTCTGGTAGGTCGGGCTAGAGCCCGCCTAGAGCGGCCTCACACACGCCGCTTTTCGACCAGGACACCACTGGCAGCCAGTTTCTCGATTGCCGCGTCGTCGAACCCGTGCTCGGACAAAACCTCACGGGCATGCGCCGAAAACCCGGGCGGTGGCGACTTCATGCCACCAGGCGTGCGCGACAGGCGCACGGGCGTACCGGTGCCCTTATACCAGCCATCTTCGTAGATCATGCCGCGCGCGCGGGTGTGTTCGCTCTCGGCGACCTGGCCGGTATCGAGCACAGGGCCGCAGGGCAGACCGGACTTCAGCAGTTCGAGCGCGAACGCGATGCCGTCGACATCGGCGAGCTTGTCGATGATGATTTCGTTGAGTTCGTCGCGGTGCTTGAGGCGATCGCCGTTGTTGGCGAAACGTGGATCGTCCGCAAGTTCCGGCCGACCAAGTACGTCGCAGACTTTCTTGAATGCGCGGTTGTTGCCCGCGCCGAGCATCACCGGCACCGTCTTGGTCTCAAACATGCCATAGGGTACCAGCGTGGAATGCTGGTTGCCGGTCAGCGGCGGCACCTTGCCGTTGAGGAAATAGTTCGGGAAATGCGGATGCATCAATGACAACGCGCTGTCATAGAGCGTGACTTCGAGGGCCTGGCCTTCGCCCGACGTGGCCCGATCATGAAGCGCCATCAAGATGCCGATCACGCAATAAAGGCCCATCGAGATGTCGACAACCGGCAGGCCGAGGCGCATGGGGCCTGACTCCTGCGAGCCATTGACGCTGTAGTGGCCGGCCATGGCCGCCACGATGCCGTCGTAGCCAGGGAAACCGCCGAGCGGCCCGTCGTTGCCGAAGCCCGAGATCTTGCAGTAGATCAGGCTCGGAAAGCGGTCCTTGAGTTGCTCATAGCCGATGCCCCAGGCCTCCATCGAGCCGGGTTTGAAGTTCTCGATCAGTACGTCGGCGTCTTCGAGCAGGCGCAGCAGCACCGCGCGGCCCTCTTCCTTGGAAAGGTCGAGCCCGACGGAACGCTTGTTGCGGTTGATGCCGATGAAATAGGCGGCGTCATCCTCGTGAAAGGGCGGGCCCCAGTCGCGCACTTCGTCGCCCTGCGGCGGCTCCAGCTTGATGACATCGGCGCCGTGGTCGGCAAGCAGCTGCGTGGCGAAGGGGCCGCCGAGCACGCGGCTGAGATCGACGACCTTGACGCCGGTCAGTGCGCCGCCGGTCTTTGGCCTTTCGGCGCCATCTTTGGCCATGTCTTTCGCTCCGCAGTCAGTCGTTTTTCAGGTCGGTGTATTGGTAGAGCCAGTCGCCGGGCAGGCGGCAAGTCACCCGGCGGCCTGACCTGTGAGCTATTGCACGCTGGAGAAGCTCGTGGGTGCGATGATCTGGCTCGAGACGTTGGCCACGATCGGTTTTTCGGCTTCGGTGGCAGCGCGCTTTTCGATCCACTCCGGGTCGTTCTGGAAGGCGGTCCACTTTTCTTCGCGCTCGGCCAGACTCTGCCATTGCAGGAGATAGATCAATTGATGATTGTTCTCGCCGATCACAGTGGTCCAGAAGCCCGCCTGCTTGATGTTATGGCGCTCCCAGATGCCCAGTGTGATCGTATTGAAACGATCGAGCAGTGCCGGCAGGCGGCCTGGGCAGCAATCATAGATGCGCAGTTCGTAGAGCATGGGGTTCCTCCGGTCGATGAAAGTCGATGAAACATGGGGGGCGTGGGGCTATGGCGATTGTGGTGCTGCCTCGATCCGGCTGCACGGTCGCAGACAAGTGATGACCAACGCCGCGGACCCTGCACGCATGGCGACGGGGTTGGCTGTAGCCACGGTAGGTTGATCGAGTATGCGTTGCTCGCTCATGGCGCGCTCCAAAGGTGGAGCGCCAACGAACCACAAGCTTCACGGGCCGGCAAGCGCGATGCGCGCACCCATGAGATGGATTGACCAGAACCGGGCTTTACTTTTTGCGGAACGCGTCGAGGCTGACGATTTCTGCGCCAACGTTGTCGTCTTCCTCCACTTCGGTGTCGACCGTGGCGGTGGAGTCGGCGGTGGCTTCGCTCAGGTCGGCATTGTCGTCTTCGACGCCTGACGTTTTTGCGCGCAAGGACTCGACCGGGGCAATTTCAGGAATTGGCCGGACCGGCGCATCGCGGTCATGGGGCGCCGGAGCAGGCGTCGGTGCCTTGAAGTCGCGCTCGGCAAACGGGTCGTCAAACGCCTCGTCGATCGCGTTGTCCGTGTCTGAATGGGCTTCCATGGCCGATGTGACACTCTCGAACTGAAGCCCGTAGCGCACGCTTGGGTCGAAAAACACGCGAATGGCCTTGAACGGCACGACGAGGCGCTCGGGAATGCCGTCAAACGTGAGTTTTACCTCAAATCGGTGTTCGTTGATGATCAGGTCCCAGAAGCGGTGCTGCAGGACGATCGTCATCTCCTCGGCATATTTTTCCCGCAAACGCTTCGAGAGGATCACACCGGGAGCCAGGGTATCGAAAGAAATATAGAAATGGTGGTCGCCAGGCAGGCCTTTTTCGGCGGTCTCGATAAGGACCGATCG
>JBPCVZ010000386.1:0-5620 GCA_051010015.1 Hyphomicrobiaceae bacterium | reverse complement strand
AACGCCTTGTGCTCGTGCGCCTGCCAGTTCGGATAGTTGAAATACTCGTCGAAGACCAGGACGGTGCCCGGTACGATCCGGTCCGCGAAATTCTCGAAAATCGTGACCGTCGACGAATAAAGATCGCAATCGATGTGCAAGAAGGCTGCCGGGCCCTTGTGCTTGGCAACAAACGGCGGCAGCGACTTGTCGAACCAGCCGGCGTGCAGCTCGACATTGCGCGGCACGCGCGGCAGGCGGCCTTTGCGATCGAAGAAACCGGCTGACATCTTGTTGCCCGACCAATCTTCCGGCAGGCCTTCGAAGGAATCGAAGCCGTGAACCGTAACGTTGGGCTTCTGCTTGGCAATGAACGTGACCGTACCGCCCTCGTTGACACCGAACTCGGCATAGATGCCGTCCACGGTGGTCAGCGACAACGCGTGACGCATCAGGTCACGCGGGGTGTCGAAGGCGATCGCATCCGGCATGTTTTCCGTGATGAAATTGAGCGTCTCGGTGTGGGCGCGCTCGAGCAGTCCGTTGTAGGGATGCGAGCTCGCATAGCCCATGGGAATCTTCGCCACCATCGCGGCCTTCTGGACGAGATGCTTGAAACCGTAGTTGGCGATGAACATGGGATATCTCCTCAAGTGGCGGTCGTGCCCGGTTCAGTACACATGCCGGGCAGGGGTGGTTTCGATTTGTGCTGATTTTAGCAAGAAGCGGTTAAGCAACTGCTGAAGGAGCGGCTTTCTTGGCCGGTGCAAAAACGTACCCGGCGCGCACTAGGTAAACGCTGACGAATGTTGCCCCGATACCAAAGCCTTTGCCGAGAAAAGCCGGCAATCCGGCGATATCGACCGTGAGGACAATCGCGGTAGCCGTAATCGCAAATCCCATGGCGCCGGTCAGAACATATTCGAGGACCAGTTGGCGATGGGTCTTGTTGGTTTGCGTAGCGTCGAAAACGAAGCTGACCGACAGGAAATAATGCAGGATCAGCCCGGCCATGCAGCTCAGTGCGCCGGCAAGCGCCGTCGCCATCGACGTCGACCAGATGAGCATTGCGAAAACCGCAAGATCCAGCCCCAGGGACAGACCACTGACGAAAGTGTAGCGCAGGAACTGCTCGAGGCGCCCGGGTGTTTGAACGAAATCAACGCACCAGCGAATGGCGCGTGCGTAAAAGGACCGGGATTCCGGGAGCGCAACGCGGTTCATGGCTGGGGCTTTCTCATACGCGGGAAACTGTCAGTTTAGCCAGCACCGAGCCGGATCGCTGGGACCCGGCTCGTTGATGTTTCGCAAAGTTAGCTGGCCTTGCGGATCGGCTCTTCGGTTTGCTGGGCGTCGTCGCCCTGGACCCGCTGCGGCACCAGGCGCACGCTCTTGAGGGCCTCGAGCGAATCCGTCGAACCCGCCTCGTGGTACTCCGCATCCTCGTTGACATTCCAGATGTCGTAGAGGGTTTCGCCCGCGATGATGTTCTTGACCGTCAGCATCGACGTCATCATGGCGTGATCCTGGTTGTTGTACTTGTGCATGCCATTGCGGCCGACGAGGTGCAAGGTCGGATACTTTTCGGCCAGATCGGCGCGAACGGTCTCGACGTTTTCCTTGTAGTGGTCGTCGTAGACCGGATAGGCCTTCTTCTGGCGAACGACACAGCCGTCCTTGACATCGTCTTCGCTCGCAAGACCAATCAGAGCCAGTTCCTTCTTGGCGAGATCCATCAGCTCGTTGTCATCGGCGGCCCACAGGCCGTCACCCTCGAAGCAGAAATACTCGAGACCGAGGCAGGACTGCTCCGGATTGGGCACCATTTCCGGCGACCACGAACGGAAATTCTGGACGCGGCCGACCTTGACGCTCGGCTCGTGGATGTAGATCCAGTTATCCGGGAACAGGTCCGGCTTCTGCACGACCAAAGCGACCGTCAGGAAGTCACGGTAACGCAGCTTTGCAGCTGCTTCGACTGCTTCATCCGATGTCGGGATCGCGTCGACGAGTTCGCGAACCGGTGCCGACGAGATGACATGGCGCGCCTGGAAAGTCTTGAATTCACCGTCACCGGTACGCGCCTCGATCGTCCAGATCTTGGCTTCCGCATCATAGGCCAGCGAGTGCATGGTGTGATCCATGTGGATCTCGCCACCCTGTGCGCGGGTCTTGGCAGCGGCTGCGTCCCACATCATGCCCGGGCCTTGCCGGGGATATTGGAAGCTTTCGATGAGAGATTTGATAACCTTGCCATCTTTGCCAATGGCTTTGCCCTTTGGCATGATCGATTTCTTGAGCGCCGCGATCAGAGCGGAAGAGAGGCTCAGGCCCTTGATGCGCTGGGCTGCCCAGTCAGCCGAAATCTCGTCGCACGACATACCCCAGACCTTCTCGGTATATGTCTTGAAGAAGATCGAGAACAGGCGCTCGCCGAACTGGTTGGAAACCCACTGATGGAAGGTCTTGGTATCCTTGTGCGGAAAGACGCGTGCCCAGCCGTAGGACAGCATGCACAGTGCGCTTTCGATCGGGCCAAGATTGCGGAAGGCTTCAAAGGCTTTCAGCGGATAAGAGAAGTAGCGACCATTGTAGTAGATGCGCGATAGGCGCGGGCGCTCAATGAAGTCCTGCGGCAGGATTTCTTTCCAAAGATCGACGACCTCGTTCGACTTCGAAAAGAACCGATGTCCGCCGATGTCGAACTTGAACTCCTTGTAGTTTGCCGTGCGCGAAATACCTCCGACGTATACGGGATCGGCTTCGATCACCGTGGTCGAAACGCCTTCTTTGGTCAGCAGGTATGAGGCAGTCAGGCCGGCTGGGCCCGCACCAATGATAAAGACGTCCGAAACAGTCATATAACTTACCCCTAACTACGCTGAGCTGTTTGGGCCGGTCGCACCCGGCTCAAGTCTCGGATAGGATTAGGGGGAAATGGTTGAGAAAAACCTTTCAATATTGATTTATTTCGCTTCGAAAAGGTTTTGGTAACTTAATTTAATAATGCAATAAATTTGATCCAGATCGTTTTTCCGCAAGCATTTACAATGCAGAAATGGCTGTATGGCAATCTCTAATCTGTAAACAGGTAATGTTAACAGGCTCTCAATGCAGCTTTTCTCCATGCCGCGTGCGGCACGCGTCACATCCGTTGTCGAGGAACTCAAGACGGCCCGTTGGATGTGGTGTCTGGTGGTCGTCCTTGTGGTCGGCTTCAGGCACTTGGCCGGCAGCGATGCTGCACCGATCGCTCCGAAGTTCGGCGACACCGACGATGCCTTGCGTTTGGTGCAGGTGCGCGATTTCCTGATTCACGGCAGCTGGTACGACACGCGGCTCGCCGCGATCGGTGCGCCGGAAGCGCTGAATTCGCATTGGTCGCGCCTGATCGACCTGCCGATCGCCTGGCTGGTTTCATTCTTCACGCTGTTCACCAGCTATCTGCGCGCTGAAATTCTGGCACAGATCGTCTGGCCGTTGCTGCTGCTCTTCGCACTGGCGCGCTTCTTGGTGGGCGAAGCCGAACGCCGCGCGGGCATGTCCGCGGGCATCGTCGTCCTTGCCTTGCTGGTGCTCGCGCCATCGGGCTTGTTCCAATTCCTGCCCGGCCGGATCGACCATCACAATGCGCAGATTCTTTGCGCCGTTGCCGGCCTGTTTCTGCTGCAACGTGCCATCACCGAGCCTGCAGCAGGCTGGTGGGCCGGCGGCCTGATGGCACTTGGCCTCGTCGTTGGCTTTGAAGCCCTGCCGCTGCTGGCCGCTTCGCTTGGCATTGCCTGCCTGCTTGCCTGCTTCGACACCAGGGCCCGCGCCGGCGCCTGCCATGCAGTCATCGCGCTTGCTGCCGGTCTCATCGCCGGCTTTGCGGTGACGACGCACCCGGCGGAGTGGCTGATGGTCGCCTGCGATGAGCTGAGCCCCAATCTGCTCGCCCTGTGTGGTGCGGGCGCGCTTGGCGCAGGCATCCTGCTGTCGCGCTTTCGCGACGCCGCCGCCTGGATCTGGATTGCCGGGTTTGCCATCGCCGGCGCCGTTGGGATCGGTGCATATTTCGCCACCAATCCGGCCTGCGCGGCCGGCGCTTTCGCCGGCATGGACCCGATCGTCAAGTCGAAATGGTTGGCCGGCGTCGTCGAAGGCAAGACGCTGATTGAATTTGCCCGCATCCAGCCCTCTTTGGCCCTTGGCTTTGTTATTGTGATGATCGTTGCACTGACGATCTTGTTCCGCCAGGCGTTCGACACACGCACCACCGACCAGATCTTCATGGCGGCCTCGACCTTGCTGGCCGGCCTCTACGGCTTCTACTATATCAAGTTCATGCCCTACGGCGTGCTGCTGGCACTGGTGCCGCTCGCATGCTGGATCGCGAGGCTGCCGGCGATCGGCG
Source organism: Hyphomicrobiaceae bacterium (assembly GCA_051010015.1). Classification (GTDB taxonomy): domain Bacteria; phylum Pseudomonadota; class Alphaproteobacteria; order Rhizobiales; family Hyphomicrobiaceae; genus CAJQQK01. Next base: position 1,245 of record JBPCVZ010000386.1, on the reverse strand, counting down.
AGACATCATCGTTCGCGGTCCGCCTCGGCGCGGTCCTGGTTACCAGCCAGACCTTCTTCGTGATGATCGCCGGTTTCGCCATCGGTCTCGTTTCCGACGTCGAGGCCGATGCTAAGGACAAACTCTCGTCCAGCGTCTCGAGCTGCAGCGTAAAGTCCGACATCGCGGCTTTGTCGCGATTGCCAGCTGGATTGATTATTTCGGATATCGACCTCGGGCCCTATATCGCCGCATCAACCCACCATCGTGCCTACGCGGGCCCCTATCATCGCATCCACACGTCAATCAAAGACCTTCTCGTGCTGCAAACTGCGCAGCTGTCCGAAGCCGGGCGCCAGCTTTCCAGAATGAATGGCGATTATCTTGTGCTTTGTGGTGTCGAGCCCGATGCCACAAAAAAGCAAGAGAAGCCGGAAACTTTCAGCATGCATATGCGCCGTGGTGGCTCGTTTGCCGGCCTTGAACCGGTCTCGATCGACACCATCAAAGGGCCGCTGCGCGTCTGGAAGATCGTCGAAGCACAATAGCAAGAAAAAGCCCCGGCCATTTCTGACCGGGGTTCATGATTGATCAATTGCAGGCGCTACAGGTCGAGCTGGTAACTGTGCGCCACCCAGCGGAACGAATCGCCCTGCTGTTCAACATAGCCGAGCGCCGGGAACGGCATGTGATAGCCGGTCGCCGCAACCTTATCGGCAGCCACCATGCCAAGGATCTTCTTGCGCGACGCAATCGCGGCGGCCTTGTCCATATCGAAAATCACATGCCATTCGGGCTTTTGCAATGATGCCACATAGTGATTGCAGGCATCGGCCCAAAGCACGAGCCGCTGCCCATTGCTCTCGATGTTGAACGCCATGTGGCCCGGCGTATGGCCGAATGTCGGGATCGCCGTGATGCCGGAGACGACATCATTACCGTCCTTGAGGAAGGTCATCTTTTCGGCAACCGGTTTAACCTTGGCATTCACCAGCTTGACCCGGCCCTGCATCTTCTTATCACTCGAGCCCGCGAGCTTTTTCGATGTCCAGAAATTGTACTCGGCTTCACCAGTGACATAGCGCGCGTTTGGAAATGTCGGCTTGTCGCCAGTCATGATGCCGCCGATGTGGTCGGGGTGGAAGTGCGTGATGACGACGATATCGATCTGATCGGGCGCGTATCCGGCAGCCGCCATTGATTTGCCGAGCATGCCCCGCGTCGCTCCTCGACCGGCGCCGTTGCCGGTATCGAAAAGAACCACCT
>JBPCVZ010000385.1:0-3108 GCA_051010015.1 Hyphomicrobiaceae bacterium | reverse complement strand
TCTCCCAAACAGGTCGCCGATCACATGGAAGCGTGGTTCACGGGACGCGCCTGCGACGGCTTCGTGCTCGCCGCTCCTGTCCTGCCCGGCGCCTACGAGGACATCGCCCGCCTGGTCGTGCCGGAACTTCAAAAGCGCGGCTTGCATCACAAGGACTATCGCGGCAAGACGCTGAGAGACAACCTGCAGCTGGGCCGCGCCCAGGCCGGCGACTGGAGATAGCATGGACCCGCAAGCCTACCGTGAATTGATGCGCCACCAGGCCGGTGCCGTCACCCTGATCTCCACCGGCGTGCACGGCAACCGCACGGGTCTCATCGCAACGGCAGTGTGCTCCTTGACCGACACGCCGCCGACGCTGCTGATTTGCGTCAACGAGAGCGCCAGCGCCCACGACCTGATCGCCGAAACAGGAAGTTTCTGCGTCAACCTCTTGTGCCCGCGGCACAAGGAACTCGTCGATGTGTTCACGGGCAAGACCGGGCTCGCCGGCGAGGCGCGCTTCGACGATACGCTGTGGCAGATCCTCGATACCGGCGCGCCTGTCCTGAAGGATGCGTTGGCGACGTTCGACTGCAAGGTGGCGGACACGAAAAAAGTGTCTACGCACACGATCTATATTGGCGAGGTCCAGGCCGGCGGCGCCCGCGAAACGGATGATCCGCTGGTCTATTTTCGCAGCGGCTTTGTTTGAGGGGACAACGCGACGGACGTCGCGCGCGAGCTAACGATACGCTTATCAGTCGCGAACACCGCAACTGTCTTCTTGATCAAGAACCCATCCATCGACGCTTCCGACCGTTCGCACGCGCCCTTCTTTTGTCGGCTTTTGCCGTTTGATGTGACACCAAGCGTCAAGCAGCGCCCCATGTTCTTGCGCCCGTCGTGCTGTTTAGCAATTTCAGTGATTATTCAGGTGAAATGCGCGCCTGTTGATACGGTATCGTCCATGTTCAAGATGCAATCATCATGGCGCAGAGCCTGGGCGGCGTTGACGGAAAGTGAGCGCCCTGAAAAACAGGAAACTCCAAGTGAGAACGCAGCGCAACTTTATCTTCCCAATGGCACACCGGCATCGAACGCCGATGTGCGCTATGATGATCTCTCGGAGACCTACGAAGGCCGGACGCTAGGTCAGCCCGGCCATTTGCGATCGGGCTTTTGCCAACAGGCAGACTTCTTCAGCGACAGGTATCGTCACTGGATGGAGGCGCTCGGAGAAGCGCCGCGGTTGCACCGCAAGCAGTGGGAGTTCTACTACATCTGCCAGGCACTCGACGAGCGTGCGATGCTAGCTCCGGATCGACGCGGCCTCGGCTTCGGCGTTGGTGTCGAGCCTCTTACTGCATTGTTCGCGGCGCGCGGCGCAAAGATCGTCGCAACGGATTTGGAGCTGTCTGATGCACAGGCCGACGGCTGGGTGGACACGGACCAGCACGCCAGTGGCCTGGAGCTTCTCAATCAACGTGGCCTATGCCCGGATGATGATTTTCGGCGCCTTGTATCGTTTCGCGCGATGAACATGAACTGCATCCCAACCGACTTCGATGGCACATTCGATTTTTGCTGGTCGGCCTGCAGCCTCGAACACATCGGGTCGTTGCAGCACGGCCTTGATTTCATCATGCGGTCAGTCGAGACGCTGAAACCAGGCGGAATCGCAGTTCACACCACGGAATACAATCTGTCGTCGAATGACGACACACTCGATACTCCGACGCTTGCCTTGTACCGGCGACGCGATATCGAAGCCTTGATCGACCGTGTCGAAGCGGCGGGTCACAGCGTCTCGCCGATCGACTGGTCCTCCGGCTCCGGCTTCGTCGACGGCTACATCGACCTGCCACCGTACCGCGATGAACCGCATCTCAAACTGAAAATATTCGACTACGACTGCGCATCCATCGGGCTCATCATTCAGCGTGCCGCGCGATAACGTCGATCGATGACGGACGCCTCCCGGGGCGGCCCGGGGGCGGCATGGGGCGGCCTGGCCCTATTGCCAAGCCGAAGCATGGAGTCATGGGCGCAGCGCCTCGAGAATCGTACCCATCGGTGTGAAGTACAAATACTTTGAGCATTGCCCGCGTGTATTTGGAACGACGTATTTCTTCCGGCGCAATGCTGCGCCATGGATCATGCCGACCAAAACTCTGCCGGCCTTGGTCGAACCATAGACCGGTCCGCCGGAATCCCCTCGACACGCCGCGCCGCCCTTTATGTAGACAACGACAAATCTATTCCGGGCAGGCGTTCTGAAAACCCAAGTTCTTTGCTTTTCGAGTTTCAATAGTCTTTCATTTTGCCTGCCAACGATCGTGACATGCTTGAGCGGCAATTTCTTATCTTTGAGTAATTCATCTGCCGAGCGCATGTCGATCCGTGGCACGCCAAATCCCTCTGGGTGACGCACACCCATTTCAATCAGAGCGACATCATTGGCTTTGTTTCCTCGAAAGCTCTTGATGCGGCGCTTGATATCTGCATGCGTGAAGACGACGGCGATCCGCCTCGCCTCGATAGGCACTGCGGACGACATTCCTTTTCGCCAGGTCCCGTGCTTCTTGCGGGACCATCGGTAAACGCAATGCGCCGCGGTGATCACCTGCGTATCAGAAATTATGGTACCAAGGCACCAGGCCCGTCCGGTATGGATTTGCACCGTTTGCCGCGCGAGATCGCTCCAGTGCTTCAACGGCGCGCTCGCTGCCAGCCGGGGCTTCAGGCGCAGGGCGGCCATCACTGGATCTGCCAAAACCGACCAGCACATCGCCATCGCCAAGAGCCAAATTGGCAACTTCCGGAAAATCGAGTGAGAGTGATGCCACATTGCGCCGCACCCGAAGGACAAAATTCCGACACCGGAGCTTCACACGCCGCTGCATCCAAACACTCGGGCAACAACCATGAACCACACCTGACCCGTCGATGAATTATATCTTGTGCAACCGTAGGACGGCGACGGCGTCACGATCACCGCGTCGTGCGGCGGCTGACCAACGCGCCTGCGCCGAGCCGCGACAGGCGATTGCAGCTCAGCACCGCGCGCAACGCCGCGCGCAGGCCCGCCAATGATGCCGTCGATGCATAGGTGCCGCCGGTCGCCTC
>JBPCVZ010000384.1:0-3995 GCA_051010015.1 Hyphomicrobiaceae bacterium | reverse complement strand
GTTGCCACCTCGCCGCTGCCGGTCTGATCGGCATCCTAACAACAATAACGATACCCGGAATTTAACTATGCCTGCTCAAAGCAAAGCCGGTGTTCCAGGTCTGCCGGAAAAAACCGTTCAGGTCCGTGGACTCTTCAATATCGATAGTGACTTCGAGGCACTCGCCTATGCCGAGCGCACCGAGCACGTGCCCGATATCGACGAAGACTATCTGTTCAACAAGGAAGTCACGCTCGCCATTCTCGCCGGTTTCAAGTTCAATCGTCGGGTGATGATCCAGGGCTATCACGGCACCGGTAAGTCGACGCACATCGAGCAGGTCGCGGCACGGCTCAACTGGCCGTGTGTGCGCGTTAACCTCGACAGCCATGTCAGCCGCATCGACCTGATCGGCAAGGACGCGATTGTCCTGAAGGACGGCAAACAGGTCACCGAGTTCCGCGAAGGCATCCTGCCATGGGCGCTGCAGAACAATATCGCGCTTGTCTTCGACGAGTATGATGCCGGTCGGCCCGACGTCATGTTCGTTATCCAGCGCGTGCTCGAGGTATCCGGCAAGCTCACCCTCCTTGACCAGAGCCAGGTCATCCAGCCGCATCCGGCCTTCCGCCTGTTCTCGACGACCAATACCATCGGTCTCGGTGACACGTCCGGGCTGTACCACGGTACGCAGCAGATCAACCAGGGCCAGATGGACCGCTGGTCGATCGTGTGTACGCTCAACTATCTGCCGCACGACAACGAGGTTGGCATCGTCACGTCGAAGGTTAAAAAGTTCGCCAAGGACGACAAGACCAAGCAGATCGTCTCCAACATGGTTCGCGTCGCCGATTTGACGCGCAATGCTTTCATCAATGGCGATCTGTCGACGGTGATGAGCCCGCGAACCGTGATCACCTGGGCGGAAAACGCGGATATCTTCTCCGATGTCGGCTTCGCCTTCCGTCTCACCTTCCTCAACAAGTGTGATGAGCTCGAACGTCCACTGGTCGCCGAATTCTATCAGCGCTGCTTCGGGGAAGACCTGCCGGAAAGCGCGGCGAACATCGCGCTTAGCTAAGGTCGGTACCTATGTCCTCAAACGGCAGCAACCGTAAGGAATCGCCGGCCGAGCCGTTCAAGCGGGCGCTCGCATCGACCGTGCGCGCGATTGCCGGTGACGGCGAGATCGAGGTTGCCTATTCGGCGGGCAAGCCGGCGCTGTCCGGCAAGGCGGTACAGCTGCCGGAGCCGTCGCGGGTGCCGACCGCGCGCGAAATCGCCGTTGCGCGCGGCTGGGCCGACAGCCTGGCGCTGACCGCGGCCTGTCACGATGAAAAGCTGCACAAGCGGCTGGCGCCGCAGGCCGGCCCGGCCCGTGACGTGTTCGAGGCGGTCGAGCAGGCCCGCGTCGAGTCGCTCGGCTCCAATCGCATGCCCGGCATGGCCGATAATATTACCGCGAAGATCGAGGATCACTTCTCGCACGGCCGCTTCATCGACGTCACCGCCCACGAGGAGGCACCGCTCGAAGAGGCGCTGTCGCTGATCGTGCGCGAAAAACTGACCGGCCAACCACCGCCCGCCACCGCGCAGGCGCTGGTCGACGTGTGGAAGCCGATCGTCGAGGAACGCGCCGGCGATTCGTTCAATCAGATGCACGAATGGGCGGACGACCAGCGCAAGTTCGGCCGCGTCGTTCAGGATCTGCTGCGCCTGCTCGAGCTCACCGAGGAAATGAGCGAAGGCGACCAGGAAGACCAGGACGAAGCCGGCGAAGACAGCGAAGACCAGGGCGAGCAGAACCAGGAGGCCGGCGACGATCAGAGCGACGGCCAGGAACGTGCCAGTGAAGAGCAGATGGCACAGGGCGAAGAGGGCGAATACGAAGAGGTCACGGATTCAAGCGACTCCGACGACTTCGAGATGGAAGCCGACGGCGAGGATCCGGCCGACAGCGACGAGCCGTGGCGGCCCAACCAGTCGGTGCTCGATAATCCGGAAGCGTTTGGCTATCAGATCTTCAACAAGACCTTCGACGAGGAGATTGCCGCCGAAGACCTGTCGACGCCGGAAGAACTCGAGCGTCTGCGCACCTTCCTCGACAAGGAACTGCGATCGCTGTCCAGCGCCGTGTCGCGCCTTGCCAACAAACTGCAGCGCCGCCTGCTTGCGCAGCAGAACCGCGCCTGGGATTTCGACATCGAGGAAGGCGTTCTTGACGCCGCGCGGCTGCCGCGGATCATTATCGACCCCATGTACTCGCTGTCCTACAAGCGCGAGCGTGATACGGACTTCCGCGATACGGTCGTAACGCTGGTGCTCGACAACTCGGGCAGTATGCGCGGCCGCCCGATCATGGTCGCGGCCTGCTGCGCCGACATCCTTGCCCGTACGCTCGAGCGCTGTGGCGTCAAGGTCGAGATCCTCGGCTTCACGACGCGCGCATGGAAGGGTGGCCAATCCCGCGAGGCGTGGCTCGCCGCCGGCAAACCGGCCGGGCCCGGCCGTCTCAACGACCTGCGTCATATCATATACAAGTCAGCCGACGCGCCGTGGCGCCGCGCCAAGCGCAACCTTGCGCTGATGATGCGTGAAGGCCTGCTCAAGGAGAACATCGACGGCGAGGCGCTCGCCTGGGCGCATCAGCGCATCCTCGGCCGACCCGAGCAGCGCCGCATCCTGATGATGATCTCGGACGGCGCGCCGGTCGACGACTCGACCTTGTCGGTCAATTCCGGTTCCTATCTCGAACTGCATCTGCGCCAGGTCATTCAGGAGATCGAGAGCCGCTCACCGGTCGAACTCATCGCGATCGGCATCGGCCATGATGTGACGCGGTATTATCAACGCGCCGTCACGATTACGGACCCGAGTGAGCTGGCCGGCGCGATGACGGACCAGCTGGTCGACATGTTCGAAGAGAGCAATGGGCCGGTTGCCGCGGCAGGCGCGCGCTCAGGTGGGCGAGGCCGCGCTGCATAAGCCGGCGCCGTTGTACTCGATTTGTCGCCAAGTCGCCGGGCTTTGGCCGTAAAATGCTGGTAGCGCGCATGGGCGGTGCGGCGGCACGCGTTGACGAGGATGGGCGTCTTGCCACTTGCAAAGAGTTTCAAGCTGACACTTTTGGTGGTGCCGTTGACGCTGGTCGGCGGGATCGCGCTGGCTTTCGCCAAGCCCAATGCCAGCCGGCTCACCACCGAAGCGTTGACCATTCGAGCCGCGCCGATCCGTTCCTTTGCCAAATCGGGTCGCGGCGGCGACCAGGTTGGCCGCCTGCGTTTCCGGGGCGGTCTCGTGTTGCGCACGACGCATACCGCTTTTGGCGGCTTTTCCGGCCTTGAGATCTCACCGGATGGCAAGCAGTTGCTTGCCGTATCCGACGCCGGCGCCTGGCTCAAGGCCAAGCTCCAGTATCGCAATGGCCGGCCGGCAGGGCTCCACAGTGCCAGCCTCGGGCCGATTTTGGCGCTCGGCAACAAGCGCCTGCGTCGCGGCCGTGATCGCGATGCGGAAGCCCTGCGCCTGCTCACGGGCGATCTCAAGAGCGGCATCGTCCTTGTCGGTTTCGAAGCCAACCAGCGCATCGGCTACTTCAAGCTCAGGTCGGGGCGCATCCATTCACCCAGCCGTTATCTGCGGCCGCCGGTTCGGCTCGGCCGCAACAAGGGCATCGAGGCGACGGGCGTGCTGCGCGCCGGGCCGCGCAAGGGCGCCATCGTCGCCTTCGCCGAACGCACCTTGGATCGTAACGGCCACCACCGCGGCTGGATCTGGCATCGCGGCAAGGTGTTGCCGCTCGCGCTCACAAACGTCGCGGGGTTCGACATCACCGACATAGCCGGCGCCATGGACGGCAGCCTCTATGTCCTGGAGCGCCGCTTTCGCTGGTCTGAAGGCGTCAAAATGCGCATTCGCCGGATTGCCGCCAAGCGCCTCAAGCCCGGTGCCGTGCTCAGCGGCGAGATCATGATGGCGGCGGATCTCGGGTCCGAGATCGACAACATGGAGGGCCT
>JBPCVZ010000383.1:0-3377 GCA_051010015.1 Hyphomicrobiaceae bacterium | reverse complement strand
CACCAAAACTGTGACGTTCCGCGTCGTCAAGCGGCGGGAGAAGCAGCGGACGAGTCATATCGGACAAACCCGGCTCGGCGCCTTCTGCTTCGCTCCCCTTCCCCCTCGCTGCGGCGGCGTTGGCGTCACCGGCACTGGCACGGACGGACGCGGGCATGTCGGGATGCGAACCAGTCTCAGCCGGCTCGGTGCCGCGCTCGATCCTGACTCGGCCAACGCCAAAGCCACCAAGCTCGGCGTCAACGCCGCCGACTACGGCGTCGATGACGCGCCCCGGTTTCGCTCCGGCTGGGACGCCTGGACCGAGGGCAGCTGGAGCTACCACACCACCGATGGCGGCGGCTATGGCGGTCTCGCGAGCGCCGGCCAGTTCGGTGTCTTGCGCGCGGGCGCCGACTATCTCGTCGCCGGCAAATACCTGTTCGGCGTCGTCGCCCAGTATGACTACCTCTCCGACAGCTCGAAATCCCAATCGCGGGACGGCTATCGCATCCGCGGCCACGGCTGGCTGGCCGGGCCCTATGTCGAGTTCGCGATCACCGACAACCTGTTCTTCGACGCCAAGGCGCTGTGGGGTACATCGAAGAATGAGATCTCACCGGACCTCACCTTTACGGATCATTTCTCCACCACGCGGTGGCTGGCATCGGCCCGTTTGACCGGCTCGTGGAGCTGGTCGCCGACGCCGCGCGGTAAGCTCATCTTCTCGCCACGCGCCGAACTGGTGTGGTTCAACGACAACGTCGCGTCCTATACCGACTCCCAGGGCAACGCCGTCGATGCTCAGGACGTGCATCTCGGCCGCTTCAATTTCGGACCGGAGTTCTCTTATCGATTCACGACCGCCTCCGGCATCGTCGTCGAACCAAGTATCGGCGCACAGGCCCTGCTGAGCTTTTCCTATTCGCGCTCGAGCGCCGGTAACGGACTCGACAGCGCGGCACGCTCCAGCGTCAAGGACGCACCGCTCGACAGTTTCCAGATGCGATTCAACGGCGGCCTGAAGATCGAGCTGCCGCAAGGCACGCGCATCGAGCTCGAGGGCAGCTACACCGGCCTCAGTAAACATGGCTACGAGGCGTTGAGCGGCAAGGTCGGCCTCACGATTCCGCTGCAATAGACCACGGAGCAGAAAGACCACCCGGCACGACCGCGAGTTCATCCTGACCAGAACCGAATGACGAAACCCCAATCACAAGGACCAACCTGCATTGAAGAGGAAACCATCCATGCAACGATCCCCCGCCCTGCTCGCCGCCGCTGCTGCCACGCTCCTTTACGGCTGCGCCAGTGTCGAGGACCGCATCCTCGAATATCAGCACTTGAGCTGCGTCGAACTCGACCAGAAGATAGGCAAATACCGGTATATTCGCGAAGAAGCTCAGCGCGACGGACTGGTTTCGGATATCGTTGGGGTTGTCGGCAACAAGAAGCAGCGCGATGAGGCCGACGTAGACGGCATCCTCGCCGATGTTGACGAGCACACGGCCAACACCGATCTGGCCGCCCTGCGCACGGTAAAACGAGAGAAACACTGCGAATAGTCTGATCACCGCATCGGGTCTTGTCGTGCGGCAATGTTGTCGACGCGGTGACCACCGCCAGGCCACGCCCCGCCTCCTGCGCAGGCCCGAGCGCGGTGACAATCAACTGCGTCGGCAAGGCGACATCGAAAGTGCGACACCGCCTTCGGCCATCACCAGTCGTCGCGTTCGTTGAGATAGCGCTGCCATTGCTTCTCGCCGATCAGGCAGTCGTATCTTTGGCCAACGCTGCGAAATCCGATCCGGCGGATGGGTTCAGCCGGCGTCGGTGCGAGATCGGCGATTTCGAGCAGCAGCTTTTGGCGAATAGCAGTGGCAAACTCACTCTTCTTGCGAATAGACAGGACGAAGGACCCCGGCCCGCCAATCACGCAATCCTTGTAATAGAGGTCGAGGTCGGGAAGGTCGAAATAGCTGTAGGCGCCGCCGCCACTCTTGATCCGGATTGCCAGGCCGTTGACGACAACGCCGGCAGCAACGAGGCGATCACGGGCCGCATCGACCCGGCTGCCCGAATTGTTCGGGCCATCGCCCGATACATCAATGACGCGCCTGAGCCCCTGCACCGGTGACTGGGCGAACAGGTTTTGCGCCACCTTGATGACGCCCGAAATCGACGTCATGCGCGCCCGCCGGATAGGTTGCTCCGCGAGAGTGTCGGCGAAAGCCTGCGCGTCGGCAGGCTTGGCAATGACTCGCCAGGGCATGACGACCGACTGAATGCCGGCCCCCGCCCACTCGACGTATGTCACTGCAATGCGCCCGTTCGGGCCGCCTTGAATGGCCTTGAGCAGCTTCGGGTCACGGAACGCCGCGACATAGCCCTCGCGTTGCAGCCGCTGCTCATCAAAATCCATTGACAGCGACACATCGACCGCGAGCACCAGCTCAAGGTCGACGTAGGGCTTGCCCAACGCCGGACCGTGGCCGCGCAGGATCATCACGAGACACATCACCAGCATCGCGGCCGTTCCTGCCATCCGCCTCATCACGCACCTCACTTGCTAACCGCAGGCAAAATCGTAGCCCAATTCGCCGAAGCGACATAGGGAAACAGCGATCACAGATTGTTTTTGCATCAGAATAGGGATGTCGATCTCACGGCCGAGAAACCACCGCTATAGTGACCTCGAAAATCAGCCTGCCGCCAGTACAGCAAGGATCTCCCCCATATGAGCAAAACCGTTGACTTCATCTTCGACTTCGCCAGTCCCAACGCCTACATGACCCACAAGGCCATTGCCGGCATCAAACAGCGCACCGGCGCGTCGTTCAACTACATCCCGTGCCTGCTCGGCGGCATTTTCAAGAGCACCGGCAACCAGGCGCCGTTCGTCACGTTCGCCAACGTCAAGGGCAAGCAGGAATACAACAAGCTCGAAAACGAGCGCTTTGTGGCCAAGCACAATCTCACGGCCTACAAGATGAACCCGCACTTTCCAATGAGCACCGTCGCCCTGATGCGCGGCCTTATCGTCGCTGAAGAGGGCGGCTACAAGGGCCCCTACACCGAAGCCGTCCTCAAAGCGATGTGGGAGGACGGTGAGAACATGGCCGACAATGACGTCGCGATCCGCGTCCTGACGGCAGCCGGCCTCGACGGCGCGGCAATCATCGAAAAGACGCAGGACCCGGACATCAAGGCCAAGCTGATTGCCAACACCAACGCCGCCGTCGACCGCGGCGTGTTCGGCATTCCGACGTTCTTCGTCGGCGAGGAAATGTTTTTCGGCAAGGAACGCCTCGGCCAGCTCGAAGAGGAAATCATGAAGGGCTAGCGCGGCGCGACCAGGTGCGCAAAAGTTGCATGAACCATAATCAGCGGAAAGCCAT
>JBPCVZ010000382.1:0-4362 GCA_051010015.1 Hyphomicrobiaceae bacterium | reverse complement strand
GCGACAGCCTCCGCCTGATCGACGACAAGCTGCGCAACGACGCCGAAGCCAACCGCATTTTCCTCAGCCTGCTCGTCGACAACAAGAAGCCCGAGCACACGCTGCGCCGCATGAACGAGATCGGCGTGCTCGGCCGCTTCATACCGGAGTGGGGCAGCGTCGTGTCGATGATGCAGTTCAACATGTACCATCACTTCACGGTCGATGAGCATCTCGTGCGCACCGTCGGTCAGCTGACCGCCATCGAGAACCACGAGTTGGCCGATACCTTGCCGCTATCCAACGACATCATCACGACGATTCAGAACCGCAAAGTGCTCTACGTCGCGGCACTTCTGCACGATATCGGCAAGGGCCGCAAAGAGGATCACTCGATCGTTGGCGCGCGGATCGCCGAGCACCTGTGCCCGCGACTTGGCCTCAGCAAGGGCGAAACAGAAACCGTGGCCTGGCTGGTGCGCGAGCATCTGACCATGAGCAACGTGTCGCAAAGCCGCGATCTTTCGGACCCCAAGACCATTCGCGACTTCGCCGAGGTCGTCCAGACGCGCGAGCGCTTGAAACTCCTGTTGTTGCTGACGGTGGCCGACATCCGCGCCGTCGGGCCGGGCACCTGGAACGGCTGGAAGGGGCAGCTGCTGCGCGAACTCTACCATGAAGCGGAGGTGCTGGTTGGTGGCGGCAACGCATCCGAGGCTCAGAGCCGTTTCGCGCGCGCCGATGCCGCACAGGGCGCCTTCCGCGCCGCCTGTTCGGACTGGCCGCCTGAGGAGGTCGAGGGCTTCATCGAAAACCAATACACGAACTATTGGTTGCGCACGGACACGGCGCGACAGATCGAGCATGCCAAGTTGGTTCGCGATGCACATGGCAAGGAGATCAACCTCGCCACGTCATTCCGTTCGGATGCATTTACCGCGATCACTGATCTCGAGATTCTGGCGCCTAACCATCCTCGCCTGCTGTCGGTCTTCGCTGGCTGTTGTGCATCGGCCGGCGCCAACATCATAGGCGCGCAGATTTCCACGACACGCAACGGTCTCGCCCTCGACACCTTCTCTCTCGAGCGCGGCTTCGAAGCCGAGGAGGACGAGAGCCGCCGCCTCGCCCAGATCCGCCGTACCATCGAGCGTGTCTTGAAAGGTGAGATGCGCCTCTCCGAATCGCTTGAGAACAAGCGCCCGGCCGAGCGACGCATCGGTGCCTTTACGGTCGAGCCGGAAATTGTCATTGCCAATAACCTGTCCGACCATTTCACGGTGATCGAAGTCGCCGGCCTCGATCGTCCCGGCCTGCTTTACGAACTGACGTCGGCCATTTCCGACCTGCAACTCGACATTAACTCGGCGCATATCACGACCTTCGGCGAGAAGGCCGTGGACGTCTTTTACCTCACCGATCTTACGGCCAAGAAGATTGTCGATCCGAAGCGCCAGGCGGTGATCCGCGAGCGCCTTGAGCGCATTCTCGCCAACGGCGTCGAAGAGCCCGCCCCATCGCCAGCATGATTTAGCTACGCCGGGCGCCGGGTTTGTCGGGTTCTGCGCTTTGCACGGCGTGGGCCGCGGGCCTAGGCTGGCGCCTCACTCACAGGTGATTGCCGTCCGCGCGACGAGGAGCTCGCAATGAACAAATTTCTCGATGGACGCCAGGCGCTCATTACCGGTGCGGCCGGCGGTTTTGGTCGCGTTCTGACGCGCGCGTTCGCCGATGCCGGCGCCCAGGTCCTGGCCACCGACGTTGCAGCTGGCGGGCTCGAGGAACTCATGGCGGAAGTGACGTCCGCCGGCCTTGGCGACCGGGTTGCCACCCAGGTACTGGACATTTCCGACAACGCCGCCTGCGAAGCCGCCGTCGCCGCGGTCGGCAAGGTCGACATCCTGATCAACAACGGCGCGATGAGCATGGGCGTCATCTCGCTGCATCATCTAACTGATCTCGTATCGATCGATCAGATCGATCCGGCCATGTGGGACAAGTTCATATCGGTCAATCTATCGGGCGGCTGGTATCTCACGCGCGCTGTCGTGCCAGGCATGAAGGCGCAGCAGTGGGGGCGGATCATCAACGTCACGACCAGCATGTTCACGATGCTGCGCGGCCGCTTTCACCCCTACGGTCCGTCGAAGGCTGGCTTCGAGGCGATGAGCGCCGGTCACGCCCAGGAATTCGAGCCCTTCGGCATCACCGTCAATGTCGTCGTGCCCGGCGGCCCGTCCGACACGCCGATGGTGCCGGTCGAATCCGGTATGGATCGTGCCGCGTTGATCCCGACGTCGGCGATGCCACCGCCGATGCTATGGTTGTGCTCGGATGATGCGGCCGGCGTCACCGGCAATCGCTACATCGCCGCCGAGTGGGATGACGCGAAATCTCAGGCCGAGAACCGCGCCAAGTGCGAGGCGCCCGCCGGCTGGCCTGGTTTGGCCGGCAGCCCGGTTTGGCCCGGCGGCAAACCTGACGCATAACTGGCAACGCGTAGCGCACGATCAAGCTGGAGGAGCAGCACATGGGCAGGATGGAAGGCAAGGTTGCGATCATCACCGGTGGCGGCGGCGGTATCGGCAAGGCGACTGCAGAGCGTTTCGCCGAGGAAGGCGCCCGCGTCGCGGTGCTCGAGATCAACGAGGAGCTGTGCGAAGCCGCCGCGCAGTCGGCCCGCGGCCACGCTGCCAACAGCGGCGGTGATGCCATCGCGATCACCTGCGACATCACCGATCAGTCCAGCGTTGAAGCCGCGGTTGCTGAAACCGTCGACCGTTTCGGCCGCCTCGATGTTCTGCACAACAACGCCGGCGGCTCGACCATGCAGGACGCACGGGTAACGGACGCTCCGATCGAGGAGTTCTGGCGCGTCATCAAGCTCGACCTGTTCGGCACGTTCTTGTGCTCGAAGGTCGCCATCCCTGAAATCATCAAATCGGGCGGCGGGTCCGTCATCAACATGTCGTCGAATGTCGCCTTGATGGCGCTGCCCGGCCGCGATTGCTACACGGCGGCAAAGGGCGGTGTCGCCTCGATGACCCGGTCGATGGCGGCCGAATATGCAGCCGATAAAATTCGAGTGAATGCCATTGCGCCGTCGGTGACACTGTCGGATCGCGTGAAAAAGTTGCTCGACGCGAGCCCGGAAATCGGCAAAATCAGCGAAACCCATCTGCTCGGCCTCGGCTTGCCGATCCATATCGCCAACATGGCGGTGTATCTCGGCTCAGACGAGTCCGAGATCACGACCGGCCAGATTCTATCGGTCGATAGCGGCGTCACCGTCGTTTGACGCCTGAAATGAGTGTTTTGAGCCCTTTAACCCGGAGGAAACGTGATGTCTGAACTAATCAATCGAGATCATTGGGATTTCATTCATAACAAGGCCAAGGACGCGAACTGGACGCCTGGTCTGCGTGAGATTTTCGAGTATCGCGATCTCGGCATCAAGGACGGCACCAAGGGCGACTATGTTGCCCACATCGTGCGCCACAACGGCAAGGAAATGAAGGACGAGGTGCAGCAGTGGCATATCCACGAATGCGACTTCCAATTCGTCTACGTGCTCTCCGGCTGGGCCGAGTTCGAATACGAAGGCCAGGGCGTTAAGCGCATCGAGGCAGGTGACGTGATCAACCAGCGCCCGATGATCAAGCACCGCGAAATCGCCTGCTCGAATGATTTCGCTGTCATCGAGATCGTCTCGCCGGCCGACTTCAAGACCAAGGTTGTCGACGCGCCGGAAGGTTACACCGAAGCCGCCGAATAACGCGCCGGTCTACGATCGGACGCTTGACGCCGCGGTGGCCCCATCGCGGCGTTTTTTGTTGAATGCCACATCACGCAGGGAGCACCTCGATGGCAGACGCTTTGCAGCAATTGCTTGACCGGCAGGAAATCCGCGACTGCATGGCCCGCTACGCCCGCGGCGTTGACCGGGCCGACTGGGAGGCCGTCCGCGACACCTATCACGCCGACGCCTACGATGATCACGGTGACTACAAGGGTGACATCGACGGCTTCATTGCATTCGCCCGGGAGCGTGTCGGGTTCATGCCGCAGGCGATGCACTTCCTCGGCCAATGCTACGCCGAATTCGCCTCCGATGCGGTCGCGATCGTCGAGACCTATTTCATGACCTGCCATACGCTCGACGCCGAAACGCAAAAGAAGTACGGCGCCGCGCAGGAAGGCGGCGGGCCGGTCCAGCTGTCGCACATCGGTCGCTATGTCGACCGCTTCGAAAAGCGCGACGGTGCCTGGAAAACGGCGTATCGCATCGTTGTGTTCGAGACCACTCGGCTCGCCCTCGACAAGGTCCCGCCGATCAAGCCCGACTGGGCGGCCCACCGCCGTGACCAGGATGACCCGATCTAC
>JBPCVZ010000381.1:0-3395 GCA_051010015.1 Hyphomicrobiaceae bacterium | reverse complement strand
CTCTAGCGTGTGCTTGACGTGGTCGATGTCATCGAGGTGCTTCGCCCCAAAGAGATCGATAATCAAGTGGTTGCCAGCGTAGCGAACGCCATCGCGCTCAATGAAGAAGTCCTTGCGGTCTTCCTGTTGATCGTCGTCGTCGTGAACTACACGTGCAGTTCCATCAAGATCTTCCTTTTGGGCGGTGCTTGAACGAGTCAAGTCCATCCCCAATTGGAAGAGGGTGTCTTCGTAGGCCATCAGACCCTCCCCAACCAGTAGATAGAGTGACCCGCTCGCTCTTACCTTTGGGGCCTAGGAGGCTTTTTAGGGCCTGAGAGGTCCTTACCTTTAGGGCAGGGTGTCGAACGGAGACCACGGATATGATGTCATTTGAGGCGTAACGCAAGCAAAATCCCGCCCCGCGACCGCAAAAGAATTATTCGAGTTACTGTAAGGAAAGGTAAATTTTTCGCTGACCCGCCAACGGCTTGACTCACACGGTTGCGTAACCACCGAAACTGCAAGGCTTTTCGGGTGAATCGAAGTTCGGCGCAATTGTGTTCATGTGCGTGTCATGCCGGTGCGCGTCACGCTGGCGCGTTGGCCGTTGTCACCGAAACAGCTGCTTGAGCAGTTCCTTCGGTTTGACGTTGCCGGATTGCTGTTCGCCGCCCTCGTCGGACTGGCCAAGAACGCCACGGACAATGTCGCCGACGCTCTTGCCCTTGAACTGCTTGCCGAGTTTCTTCGCCTGGTCGATGAGGCGGCCCGGATCCTCGGTCAGGCCTTTGACATCCGGCACGATCCGAGGGTCATGCCAGGGCCCCTTGAGTTTTACCGGAATTTCAAGACCGCCATTGTTGCTGCGTCCGCCCTGTCCGCGCAGGGACGAGACCAGCCGCGGCCTCAGCGCCAGATTGAGATTGCGGGCACCGATCCGGACCTCACCGTCGCCGGCAACCCGCAGCAACGGCGACGTCATGCGCAGGTCGCGCGTCGTCGCGATGCCGTTGGTGATCGTGAAGGAGCTGGCCAACTCGCTGAAATCCGTGCGCTCGCTCGACACCGCATCGAAGTTCGAAAACTGTCCCTGCTGCAGTCCGCGAATGATCTTGGCGATATTCCAGCCAACGATCGCGCCATCCCGGAAGGCGAAACGCGCCGTGCCGTTGAGACTGTTGGCGATCGCCTTCTGGCTGTTGCCCGCGCCGCTGACGATCAGCTCGAGATCGCCGCGCCCGTCGATACGATCGAAGTCGGCGGCGTCCTTGAGCAGCGCCCGGGCGGCAATCCTGTCGACACGCAGATTGGCGCCGATCCCGACACCACGTCCCGTCGGCCGCGCCGTGATGACGCCCTTGCCGCCACCGCCGTAAAGCTTGATGTCGTCGATGTCGACCCGCGCGACGCGATTGGCAAGCGCCAGGCGCAGGCTGGTATTGCCGATCGCCAGGTTGGCAACCTTGAGCCCGTCGATGCGCAACCTCGCCTTGGCATCGACCGCGCCGAAAGCTGCGATATCGATCGGCTGCGAACTCCATTCGTTGCGATTGGCGAAGCCGCGCACCTGCGGTGCGAAGCGGCCGGCACCCTGGCCAGGCACTTGCGAGCGGCGCAGCAGATCCTCGATTGATTTGGGACGTCCAGACTTGCCCTTAGGCGTGGCCCGGCGTGCCGGTCGCGGGAGCGCCCGGGCACCGGCGAAGCCGGCCGACAGGCGATCGATGTCGAGCTTCGACATTTTCAGGTTGGCATCCACGTAGGGTCGTTTGGGGCGCATTTCGACCCGGACAACGCCCGTCGCCCGCGTCTCGCCAAGGCTGATCGAGGCGTTGTTCAGGCGCGCCGAGCGGGCCCCGCCGATTAGCCGGCCGGAGACCTGGAAACCGCCCAGCGGCCCGGCGTTCGGCAGGATCAGGCCGAGAAAGCGCGCCGCGCTTGCGAGCGAGTCGCCGCTCAAGCGCGTCTGCCCGGCCCATGCGGGCGCTTTGCCGAGCTTGACGGTACCATCGAAACCGGCCGATGCCGGCCGGCCCGACAGCGTCACCCGCGCCTTGGCGACACGATCGGCGAGCAGCTGCGCGACCGTGTCGAGCCGTGCATCGAACTTGAAGCGCTCCTTCTGCCAGACCAGCGCGCCCCTGGCATCGAGCGGATCGGACAACCGCCGGCCGTTCAGCTGCAGGTCGAGTTCGTCGACCTGCTGGGTTGCCCCGGTCTGATCATCACGATATCGGATCACGGCCTTGGTCAACCGTACCGAGCGCAGTTCGAGATTGTCGAGCAAGGCGCCGCCCGCCGCCGCCGGCAGCGCCACGCGCACCACGTCGCCACGCACGCCTGGCCCGGCGTCGCTCAGCACGCCGGCAGCATCGCCGAGCCCCGCGCCAAGAACTGCAAGTCGCACGCGCGTGCCAGTTTTTGCCGCGAAATCCCAGTTCCGCCGACCCCTGCCGTCGACATGCAGATCGAACACCGGTCGGATCAAGTTGATATGCTCGATTTGAACATTTTGGCTGAGCAGCGGCATCAGCGCGACGCCGACGTCGATCTGTTGCGCCTGCAGCAGCGGCCCGCCCGCCATTCCAGGTGGCCCGGACAGCGAGACATCGTCGAGCGCCACGCCGATGCTCGGATAGAATACGAAATGGGCGCCGCCTTTGATGCGCAAATCGCGCCCCGTATTGCTTTTCACCTGACGAACCAGCTCGCTGCGCACGAGTTCGGTCGGCGACACGAGCATCAGGAAACCGCCGACGCCGGCGCCCACCAGCACGACCAGGACACCCAGCCCGGCGGCCAATTTGCCGAACAACGACCACCCTTCACGCGGCGGGCGCTGGCGCTTGCGACGACGACGGCCGTGTGCCGGCCGGCCCCGTCCCGCCTGCGCATGCGGTGGCGACCCGTGCAATTCGGCGCTTGGCCGAATCTGACTGAGATCGTGAGGATTTCGAGACGTCACGGTACCCTCGCCACGGTTGCCATGGTGGTTTTGCGTCAGGCGCACCGACTTCAATTAGCCCAAACCGGCCGTAACGCGTGCATGGCGCGACTAACTTATCAACAGCGATAAATTTTGACACTTTGGGACTTATCCCCGAAAGGTGGCCGGGTGGTGGTCGGGGAGAGACACTTTTCATGGAACAGTTGGCGCTGCCGCTGCAAAGCGCGCTCGGCATCCTGATCATCCCGCTGTTGGCCTGGGCGATGTCGGAAAACCGCACCGCGATGGCATCGGCCGCCGGCCTGCGCTTCGTCGTCGGCGGCATCGCGCTGCAGTTCCTCCTGGTCGTCCTGCTGCTGCACATGCCCTGGACGCGAACGCTGTTCGAGGCGCTCGCCAGCGGGGTTGTCGCGCTGCAGGCGGCCGCGGACAAAGGCGCGACGCTGGTCTTCGGCTACCTCGCCAG
>JBPCVZ010000380.1:0-9399 GCA_051010015.1 Hyphomicrobiaceae bacterium | reverse complement strand
GCTGCCCTTCTTTTCGTCGCGCGCGAAGGAGCGTGACATGACCGGGCCATCGCGCTCGATGTGGCCGAGGACGTCGTCGAGCATCGCATCGAAGCCTTCGCGGCGGATCTTTTGCCAGCGGGTCCGGAGATGTTCCGCATGGCGTTGAAAATGGCGCTGCCAGTAGGGATAGAACGCGGTCGGGATCATCGAGGCATCGTGCGTCCAGTTCTCGAACAGGGCGCGGTCGTTTTCGAGCAGATCTGTCAAATGCCGGCGCTGGTAGGTCTGGTTGCGCGCGAACAGCGTCATGTGATGTGCCCGCTCGACGGTCGCGATGCTGTCGATCTGCACGAAGCCGAGTTGCTCGATCAGGCGCTGGAGGTCGGCCTTGGTCTGTTTCGGGGTTGGCGGTGCGAGCAATCCCTGGCGCTGCATGAAGATGCGGCGCGCAAGGGTGTTGGGGATTGTCGACGGCGCGCTGCGCTGGAGCATGGTTCGGATCGATGCTGTGGTTGCAGCCCTCACCCATAGCACATCACGAGCGCGATGCGAGCCCGCCCATGGGATGGTTGGCGGGGAGCGGTTGGCGAGTGCAGCGCTCTCGCTTAAGCTCGCAGGCGGCTGATAACGAAATTTTTCAGGGAGGACAGCATGGCCAGTCATGCAACCGGAGATGGCGGCATCCCGCCGCGCGACGCGGGAAAGCGCGGGTTGACGCGGATCATGACGCTTGGCGGTGCCTACGGCACGCGCAACTACACGGTCAAGGACCTGCGCGACCAGAAAGGCAAACGCGTGCTGTGCGAGACGCTGCCATTCTCCACCGACGAGGCGGCCGCGGCCGAGGAGGCCGGCATCGATACCATGAAGGTGCGCTTCGACCCGAAACAGCCCGGGCCGGCGGCGGCGATCCGGGCGGCGGCGCCGAACACATTCATGGCGTTCTCGGTGCCGCTGCTGGCAGCGGCGACGGCCGATGAAGCGGTGCGGCTTGGCTACGACGCGATGGCGATCGGTGCCGATGCGATCATGTGCCAGTGGAGCCCGCGCCTGATCGAGGCGGCGGCCGAGGCCGGTATTCCGGTGCAGGGCCATGCCGGGCTGGTGCCGCGGCGCAGCACGTGGACGGGCGGCCTGCGTGCCGTCGGCAAGACGCTCGATGAAGCGGTATGGGTCTACGACCAGATCAAGACGTTCGAGAACGCCGGCGCCTACGCCGTCGAAGTCGAGGTCATTCCCGAGGAACTGCTCACCGAGATCAGCAAGCGCACGACCCTGATGACGTCGTCGATCGGCGGCGGCAAGGGCGGTGACATTCAGTTCCTGTTCGCCGAGGATATTCTCGGCAACAACCCGCCGCCCTACCCGCGCCATTCGAAGCAGTACCGCGACATCCATGCGATGCAGCAGGCGATCCAGAAGGAACGTGTCGGCGGCTTCAAGGATTATATCGCGGATGTGCAGGGCGGCGCGTTCCCGGCCGCGCAGCATGTCATCAAGGCGCCGGACGGCTTGATGGCGTCGTTCCTGGAGAAGGTTGAGAAGGGGCGGTGAAGGTTCTGGCAGTTGCTGGCGCCTCGTGTGGGTATGAACCGGGCAGATATCTGACACTTTGGACCGGCAGCATATCTGACACTTTCTATGGATGCGCGGGATCAACTTGCGGCCGAATTGCAGCGTGTCGTTGACCGGACCGAATGCCAGCACAGCAACGCCCAGAAGCGTTTTGACAATCGCAAAACTAGTCCGTGTGACTGTCGGTGAAGTGCGACGTCGCGAGGGCAACTGTTAGCGCAACGACTCGATCAGGCGATGTGACGCTCAGTGCCGCTGTGCCGAGCGCATCTGGCAAAAAATGAAATTGGCCACTTTCAAAGCGCCACGTCCCTAACACTCGGCCGGACAATGTCACGCCGATTCCGCCAACCAGGCCGCGGTGAAATTGGCAGCCCATCACCTTCAGGCCAATGGCACTTTGCAAAGCAAGCAGCAATCGCATGTCAGCGTTGCGGTCTGAGAGATGCACGGTCATGTGGTTGCAAACCTAAATGATTAGAATCCAAAAGCCGGCAGCGCCGCTTGCACGGTATCGACCCACAGCGCCGTTACGGTGTCGGCGGCGACGGTACCAACGACCAAGGCGGTCGGAATACCGATGAGAGCTTTGACCAATATATCCATGGCCAACCAGCTATACCGGCACGCCATCGCCGTCTCGATTAACTTTCAGGTTTTGTTAACGATTACGTTGAGGTCGGATGATTGAGAAGTGCAGGGGGGGTGTGCGCATTCGTCCAGTCAGCAGCTTCGCTTGCTGCTTGCGCGATCTCGCTGCCAACTCAATCGCCACGTGACGGAATGCGGCGCACTTGAAAACCGGTCTTGTTTTGCTCGAAACCCGCAGCAGTGTAGAACGCATGGGTTGAGGGCCGCTTCGAGCCCGTCAGCAGCATGACCTTGTAGCAATTGGCGTCCCATGCCGCCTGGACGGCCGTTTGCAGGAGCTGTTTGCCAAGGCCGCGCCGCCTGTGCGCGGCGTGCGTGACGACGTTTTCAATCAATCCGTAAGGCCGGCCGCCGCGCGTCAAATTGGGCACGACAATGAGTGTGCACGAGGTGATGACAGTGTCATCTATCGAGCCAATGAAAATTGCGCTGCCGTTATATTTTTGCAGATCCTCGAAGAGCCGCTCGGCCACATCGATCTGCAAATCCATGTCAGTTGGATTGAGGTGCAGGTAGAGCGCGAGCACCTTTTCGAGATCTGCGCGCCGCGCCGGACGAATAATCATGCGGGCCATCCGTTGATCTTCGATGTCTGTTCACGCTCAATGACAGAGCCGTGGCATTCGTTGGGTTACGCGGGTGACGTCGTGCCGTGACGAAGCGGGAGTGGACCGCTAACCCAACCTACATGGGCCTCAGGCCGCATCAACTTCGGCAACACCCTCTCGTATCCGCGGGATCAACTCCTTGCCGAATTCGAGGGTGTCGTTGAACGGGTCGAAGCCGCGGATCAGGATGCTGGTGACGCCAAGCTTGTAGTATTCGACGATCGCACCAGCGACCTGTCCCGGCGTGCCGACCATGCACGAGACGTTGCCGAGCGCGCCGGTCGCCTTGGCAACGCCCATCCACAGGTAGCTGTCGTAGACGTCCTGGCTAAGCGCCATGTCGTAGATGCGGCGGCCGGCGTTGTCGACCGGCGTGGTGATGTTCTCCTGGCGCGCCCAGCCCTTGGCGCCGGCCATGCCGGCGAGGATGTGGTCAGCCTTGGCCCAGGCCGCTTCCTCGGTGTCGGCGATGATCGGGCGGAACGACCCGTTGAAGCCG
This sequence comes from Hyphomicrobiaceae bacterium, assembly GCA_051010015.1. Taxonomy (GTDB): domain Bacteria; phylum Pseudomonadota; class Alphaproteobacteria; order Rhizobiales; family Hyphomicrobiaceae; genus CAJQQK01. The sequence continues at coordinate 6,084 of JBPCVZ010000380.1, read as the reverse complement.
GGCGTGCGCCCGAATTTTGCGGCACGGGCGCGGAAATCGGCAATGCGCTCGGCCGTGGTCGCGAGCGGTTCGCCGTAGATCGCGTAGATGTCGCAATGCTCGGCGCCCATCGTCAGCGCGCCTTCCGAGGCGCCGCCGAAGAACAAGGGCGGGTGCGGCTCCTGGTAGGGGCGGATATCGGAGGCGGCGCCGTTGACGCGGTAGAAGCGGCCGTCGAAGTCGAACGGTTCGCTCGATGACCAGGTCCGGCGCATCAAGGCGAGGTATTCCGTGGCGCGTTCGTAGCGTTCTGTTTTCGGGCTGTAGTCGCCGTCGCCCTGCTGTTCGGCATCGGACTTGCCGGTGATGATGTGGATCGCAACGCGTCCGCGCGTGATCTGGTCGAAGGTTGCGATCTTGCGCGCCATCAAGGTCGGGGCGACGAAGCCCGGGCGGTGCGCGATCATGTAGCCGAGCCGGTCGGTGTGGGCGGCGGCGTGCTGGGCGACGAGAAAGCCCTCGGCGGAGGATGAGGAATAGCCGACGAGCGCCAGGTCGAAGCCGGCGGTCTCGTGGGCCTGCGCGAACGTGATGACGTAATCGGGATCGAGCGCACCCTCGATGACAACCAGTTGCGTATCGGAGGCGGGTGGCGTGACGCCGATCATTCCAATGATGCGGATGGGCATGACGGTCCTCGGCTTTACTGGGGCTATCCTATGGCTTCTTGCCAAAATCGTGAAGGATGTGCGGCGTGATCAGATATCGCCGGGCGGATCAAGCTGCGGGTTCGGTGATGCCTTGCAAAAATGCCCGAGACGGCCGGAGTTGCGTCGATGGGGGGCCGGCACTCGAAACTTCGACCGGCGCCCGCGTCACTCTCCGTCGTCATTCCCGCGAAGGCGGGAACCCAAGCAAACCACCGCAAACTGGGCGCTTGCGGCGACTCGCTTGGGTCCCCACCTGCGTGGGGATGACGGAGTGGTGGGACGATGACGCGTCACGAATTGCAGCGACAAATTAAGCCGGACAACTGGAGGCGCCGAGACCCATTTCGCGGCAGGAACCGAACTTTGCTGTTCAACCGTTGTTCTCTGCTACTCGGCGAGGCACGGATAGCGCTATAGTGGCCCGCTGCGTGAGCGGTGCATGCCGGACCGGGAGAGGCGAAACGCATGTTTGAGATACTTGGATGTGAGCAGGCGGCCGCGTGGTAGCAGCATCAAAGGACAAACTGGCGAGTTCCCTGGAATGGCGGGTGCTGTTCTGGATGTGCGTGCTGATTGCGATCAATCAGCTCGGGTTCGGTGCGCTGGTGCCGTCGCTGCCGCTCTATGCGCAGGCGTTCGGCGTGCCGGCCTCGGCGATCGGCATGGCGGTTGCCATCTACGGTCTGGCGCGCTTCGTGGTGGCGCTACCGGCGGGGAAATTCGCCGACTGGATGGGACGGCGCCCGACGATTGCGCTGGGCGGCCTGATCTCCGGCCTCGGCAATCTGTGGTGCGCGGCGGCAACCAGCTATCCGGAGTTTCTGATCGCACGCTTCGTGGCCGGTTTCGGCGCCGGTCTCATCGTGACCACCGGGCACGTCGTCCTGGCCGACATCAGTACGCCGGAGCGGCGCGGGCGGATCATCGCCATCTATCAGGGCACTTTCATTTTCGCGGTCGGGATCGGCCCGCTGCCGGGCGGTTTGCTGGCGGAATACTACGGCCTGGCGGCGCCGTTCGTCGCCACCGGCCTCGCCAGCCTGGCGGCGATGGTGATCGCGTGGTTCGCGGTGCCCGAGACCCGAGAATTCGCGACCAACCGGGCCGCCGATGCGGGGCAGGTGCCGCCCTTCATGACGCAGCTGCGTTTAATGGTGTCGCAGACCGGCTACATGCTGGTGTGCTGGATCGCCTTCGTCAATGCGTTCGTGCGCACCGGCGCGCTGTTTTCGATCGTGCCGCTGCTGGCGGTGGCAAGTTATGGCATGTCGACGGGCGCGGTCGGCCTGGCGATGGTGCTCGGCAGTTTTGCGGGACTGGTCGCGGCCTATCCGGCGGGGGCGCTGTCGGATCGTTTCGGGCGCAAAGTGATTATCGTGCCGTCGATGCTCGCAACAGGTGTCACGATGGGTCTGTTCTGCTTCGCGCCGACCGCGCTGTGGTTCGGCGCCGCGTTCGTGCTGTGGGGCATCGCCAGTTCCGTCGGCGGCGCGGCCCCGGCGGCCTATGCGGGAGATTCAGCGCCAAGGGGCATGAACGCCGCCGCGCTCAGCACCTACCGCATGACGGGTGATGCGGGCTACGTGCTCGGTCCGTTGGCGTTGGGCCTGATCGTCGATCTGTTCGACACGACCGTGGCACTGGCAGTCAGCATGATGATGTGCGTCGTAATCGGCCTGGCCTTTGCGATCTGGGCGCCGGAATCGCACAAGGGATCGGCACGGTAATAATGTGCCGGGTGCGGCAGGGGCTCACGTGACGTTGCGGGCGGATGTCTCGACCGCGTGCAGGAAATTATCCGCCGACGAGCGCGCGGAGAGCAGCAGGTATTTGTCGACCGCTTCGCACAGCATGATGACGCCGAGGTGCTCCATGACGGTGCGCGCGACGGTGCCGGGGGGAAAGTTCCCGGGCGCGAGATCGAGCGGGCAGATGCGCTCCAGCGCGGCGCGTGACCGCGGCCCCTCGATGCGCAGCGCCGCCCAGCTGTCGGACTGATCGGTGAGGTAGGCCGTGTCGCCGAGCGCTGTGCTGAGCGGGGCGGTTGGTTTGCCGCCGGCTGGTGGCATGAACAGGACGAACATCTGGTCGTCGGCGAGCCGCAGGAACATGGCGCTGTCCTTTGCTGAGAGCGCGGCACGGCCGACCGATGGTGTCTCGATGTCGTAGGCAGATTGCAGCGCAGCTGCCAAGGCGTCGGCGCCACCGTTTGGCGTTGCCATCGAGGCGATGGCCGGCGGCTGGAAGGCCGAGAGCTGAATGCCTTCGTAGGCGGCTGGTCGCTTGCTGAAGGCGGACTGCGCGGTGAGCGTGAATTCAGGCACGGAGACGTTCTCCTTCAGCGTCGTAGAAATGCGGCGAGACGATTTCGACGTTGACGATGTTGTCGCGCACGAGATCCACGGCCTGCACGGTGTCGCCAAACCGCTCACTGCCGCGCTTGATGAAGCCAAGGCCAATGGAATGGCCAAGCGTCGGTGAATAGGCGACCGAGGTCATGTAGCCCTCGTCGTTGTCAAGCGTGTGTTCGGCATCGATCGCGATGAAGTGCGCGCCGGCGGAAAGCGACTGGTTGCGATCGATGGGCCGGAAGCCGACGAGCGTCAGGCCGTCGTCGCGGTTGAGTTCCGGGCGGCGGGCGAGGACGTGGCCGATGTAGTCCTTCTTGGTCGAGGCCATGCGGGCGAGGCCGAGGTCGCGCGCCGTGGTCTGGCCGTTGAGTTCGTTGCCGGCGGCGTGGCCCTTCTCGACGCGCATGACGCCGAGCGCCTCGGTGCCATAGGCGACGGCACTATATTCCTGGCCGGCGGCCATCAAGGTGCGCATCATCGAATTGCCGTAGCGCGCCGGGACGGCGACCTCGTAGGCGAGTTCGCCAGAAAACGAGATGCGGAAGAGGCGCGCCGATATCCCGTTGCAAACCGTGATCTCGGCACACGCCATGAACGGGAAGGCGTCGTTGGAGATGTTGACGCCGTCGTCGACGATCTTTTCGAGCAGGGCGCGCGATTGCGGGCCGGCGACGGAAAACTGCGCCCACTGCTCGGTCGCGGAGATCAGGTGCACGTCCATCTCCGGCCACAGGCACTGGCGGCAGAATTCAAGATGGCGAAAGACGCCAACCGCGTTGGCTGTCGTGGTCGTCATGACGTAGTGGTGTTCGCCGAGCCGCGCCGTGGTGCCGTCATCCATGACCATGCCGTCTTCGCGCAGCATCAGCCCGTAGCGCACGCGGCCGACCGCGAGCTTGGCAAAACCGTTGGCGTAGACGCGATTGATGAACTCGGTGGCATCGCGGCCCTGGATGTCGATCTTGCCGAGCGTCGTGACATCGCAGATGCCGACGGTTTTGCGGGTCTGCGCAACCTCGCGATCGACGCTCTTGCGCCAGTGCGTTTCGCCGGGATGCGGATACCATTGGGCGCGCAGCCAGGCGCCGGCCTCGACGAAGATGGCGCCCTGCTCGGCCGCCCAGCTGTGGCTCGGTGTCAGGCGCGTTGGCCTAAACAGCTTGCCGCGGGAGCGCCCGGCGAAGGCACCGATTGGGACCGGCGTGTAGGGTGGCCGGAAGATCGTCGTGCCGGTGTCCTCGATCGATTTGCCGGAGGCTTCGGCGAGGACGGCGAGCCCGAGGATGTTGGCGGTCTTGCCCTGGTCGGTTGCCATGCCGAGCGTGGTGTAGCGCTTGAGGTGCTCGACCGAGCGGAAGCCTTCGCGCTGCGATTGCTGCACATCCTTGGTGGTGACATCGTTTTGCAGGTCGACCCAGGCGCGCGCCTTGCTCTCGGCGACGTGCCAGAAGGCAGAGATGCCGGATGCTTCGTCGCTGGCGGTCGCGGCATCGCCGGTCGCGGTCGTGAAGCCGAGGTCGCCGGCGATGGTGCCGGCTGCCGCGTGGCCATCGCGTAGCGCTGCGGCGAGTGTCATGGTGCCGCCTGCCGCACCGGCAACGGTCATGCCGACCGGCATGTCGCTGCCCGGCACGAAGGCGGCAAGCGTGGCATTCCAGGTCGGCCGGCTGCGCTGATGGCAGGTGAGGTGGACGTTCGGGTTCCAGCCGCCCGAGACCGCGAGGCAGTCGATGGCCAGCGTCTTGCCGTTGGACAGTTTCACGGACTTGAGGGCGAGGCGCCCGGACGTGTCGACGACACGTTGGCCAAGGTAGGTCGCGATGCCCGCCGGTGCGGTTTGCCGGACATCGGAACGCGTGTCGATGATCGCGGCGACCTCGACGCCGGCTGCGGTCAGGTCGGACGCCGTGCGCCAACCGTCGTCGTTGTTGGTGAAGACCGCCGTGCGCCGGCCGGGCGTGACGGCGTAGCGGTTGACGTAGGCGCGCACGGCACCGGCCAGCATGATGCCCGGCCGGTCGTTGTTGCCGAACGCGATCGAGCGCTCGAGGGCGCCGGCTGCGAGCAGCGACCGCCTGGCATAGATCCGCCACAGCACCTGGCGCGGCTTGTCGACGGTGATGGCGTGGTGATCGGTCATGCGCTCGAGGGCGCCGTAGATGCCGTGGTCGTAGGCGCCGTAGACGGTCGTGCGCGTCATCATGCGAACGTTGTCGAGGCTGGCCAGTTCGTTCACGGCGGCGGTTGCCCAGGCGTGACCGGCATTGCCGGCGACTTCGTGTGTCTCCGCGAGCAGGCGCCCGCCCATGCGGAAATCTTCATCGGCGAGGATGACGCGCGCGCCGGCACGCGCCGCCGCCAGCGCTGCTGCGAGGCCCGTCGGGCCGGCGCCGATGACGAGCAGGTCGCAATGCAGGAAGCCCTTGTCGTAGGTATCGGGATCGGCCGCGCCCGAGAGTTCGCCGAGACCGGCGGCGCGGCGGATGGCGGGTTCGTAGACTTTCTCCCAGAACGATTTCGGCCACATGAACGTCTTGTAGTAGAAGCCCGCGCTCAGCGCCGGTGCGAGATAGTCGTTGAAGGCGAGCAGGTCAAAGGTCAGCTTGCCGAAATGGTTCTGGCTGACCGAGGCGAGGCCGTCGAACAGTTCGATTGTTGTTGCGCGGGTGTTGGGTTCCTGGCGCGGGCCGCGGTGCAACTCGACGAGGGCGTTGGGTTCTTCCGAGCCGGCGGTGAAGATGCCGCGCGGGCGGTGGTACTTGAACGAGCGGCCGACCAGGCGCTGGCCGTTGGCGAGCAAGGCCGAGGCCAGTGTGTCACCGGGATGGCCTTCGAGGTTGATGCGGTCGTTGAACGAGAAGCGCAACGTCTGTGAGCGGTCGACCAGGCCGCGGGTCAGGCGAAACGGCTGGCTGCCGCGCGCGGTGGTGGGATCAGGCGCCATGGGAGTCGTCTCCGTCGCTTGCAGCGGTCTGCGGTTTGCGCGCCAACGCCACGTCGCGGGCGAGTTCGACCTTGATGATCTCGTGGCTGAGCGTATCGCG
>JBPCVZ010000379.1:0-5606 GCA_051010015.1 Hyphomicrobiaceae bacterium | reverse complement strand
CAGGAACAACTGTTCCCCTGGGCCAATAAACTCCGCTTGGGAGCTGTCCCTGCCGAGATCGTGGTCTCGATCACACGGCGCCCACCTACTATGTAGGGACCTGGCGGGTTCGATACGTTCCAACGGCCTCCGCGGCGCATTGATTTGGTGGGTATGACGACGGATACGATAAAGCAGGCGTTGCGCGCCAAAGCTAAGCAGCGGCGCGACGAAGGTGTCCCGGACGCGGCAGCGGCGGCGCGTGATCTTGCCGGCTGTGCGGCACAGGTCTACGCACTGGCGTCGTCTTCCGCTCCGGTCGTGTCGTCGTACCTCGCGATTGGTTCGGAACTCGATCCAACGCCGCTCGCCGCGGCGCTTGCCAAGCGCGGTGCCACGATCGCGTTGCCGGTGATGGCCGCCAAGGCCGCGCCGCTTGAGTTCAGGGCCTGGGCGCCGGGCGATCCGCTCGTCGAGCGTGAATGGGGAATCCGTGAGCCGGCACCGGATTGCCCGGTCGTGGAGCCCGATCTGCTACTTGTGCCGTTGTTGCTGGTCGACAAAACGGGCCATCGCCTCGGTTACGGCGGTGGCTTCTATGACAGGACTCTGAGCCGGTTGCGCGCCCGCAAAGCGATCGTTGCGGTCGGGATAGCCTACGAATTGCAGATGGTCGACGCCGTGCCGCAAGAGGCTTACGACGAAGCGCTCGACCACCTCCTCACACCGTCCGGCTTCAAACCCCTCCAAACCTAGGTTTCATGGCATGCGTTTTCTCTTTCTCGGCGACGTCGTCGGGCGTTCGGGCCGCAGAGCCGTGGCCGAGCAATTGCCGAAGTTGCGCCGTGACTTCGCGCTCGATTTCGTGGTCGTCAACGGCGAAAACGCTGCCGGAGGCTTCGGCATCACCGAGCAGATTTTCGAGGACTTGATCGATGCCGGTGCGGATGCGGTCACGCTGGGCAACCATGCCTTCGATCAGCGCGACACGCTGGTCTTTATCAATCGCCACGAACGCTTGATCCGGCCGCTCAACTTCCCACCTGACACGCCGGGCAAGGGGGCCGGAATCTTCCGCGCCCGCAATGGTGCCGACGTGCTGGTCATCAATGCGCTCGGTCGTGTCTTCATGAATGACGTCGACTGTCCGTTCCGCGCCATCGACAATGAGCTGACCGCCTGCCGCATGGGGGAAGGGGCGGACGCCGTGTTCGTCGACTTTCATGCCGAGGCAACGAGCGAGAAACAGGCGCTGGGCGTGTTTCTCGATAGCCGTGTCAGCTGTGTTGCCGGCACCCACACGCATAGCCCAACGGCGGATCATCGCATCCTGCCGGGCGGTACCGCCTACCAGTCGGATGTCGGTATGTGCGGCGACTACAACTCCGTACTCGGTATGAAATCGGGCGAGCCGGTCAATCGCTTCTTGACCCGGATTCCGCGTGACCGCTTCGAGCCGTCGCTGGGTGAGGCGACCATCGCAGGATTGGCTGTTGAGATTGATGATGCGACAGGACTGGCATCGCATGTCGGGCTGCTCCGCCTCGGCGGCGTCTTGAGCGAGGCCATGCCGGCGTTTTGGTCGGACTAGCTCGCGCGTACTGGATTTTTCCGGTCCGGACACTCTATAAGGTGCCCTCTGAGATACACCGACAACTGCGAGACGTGGCGACGATGGCCGGACATTCCCAATTCAAGAACATCATGCACCGCAAGGGCCGCCAGGATAAGGTCCGCGCGAAACTGTTCTCCAAGCTGGCGCGTGAAATCACCGTCGCGGCGAAAATGGGCACGCCCGATCCCGACATGAACCCGCGTTTGCGCCTCGCCGTTCAGAACGCGCGCTCGCAATCGATGCCGAAAGACAATATCGAGCGTGCGATCAAGAAGTCGTCGGCCGGTGATGGTGAGAACTACGAGGAAATCCGTTACGAGGGCTATGGCCCGGGTGGCGTCGCCATCATCATCGAGGCGCTGTCCGACAATCGCAACCGGACCGGCGGTGCCGTCCGGGCCAGCCTGGCGAAACATGGCGGCAATCTCGGTTCGACCGGAACCGTCAGCCATATGTTCAATCGGATCGGCGAGATTTCGTATCCGGCCGAGGCCGGCACACCAGACGATGTCCTGGAGGCCGCGATCGAGGCCGGCGCAGACGATGTCCAATCGGATGACAACGGTCACTTGATCATCTGCAGCTTCGACACGCTCGGCACGGTGGCGGGCGCGCTCGAAGTGCAGTTGGGCGAAGCCGAGAGCGTCAAGTCGGTCTGGCAGCCGACAATCACGACACCGCTCGACGAAGACGGTGCCGCGAGCATCATGAAGTTGATCGCCGTGCTCGAAGATGATGACGACGTCCAGAACGTGTTCTCCAACTTCGAGGTCGACGACGAGGTGATGGCCAGGCTGGCGGCGGCCGATTGACCTTTGGTCCGGCGGCGCTGAGCCTGCCGACAGAGCTATCGTTCATTCGCGATCGGGACACGAGCGGCGCGCAGATATGCGGTTGCGCCGGCACCGAGCAGCTTTGGCAGGTGCGTGTAGATATATTTGCATCCTGACGCCGCGACCCTCTCGACAGCGTCGGCGGCGGCCGGCATGCCCGGCACGGCGCCGGCATCGCGAATCCGCTGCAACGTCAGCGCGATCGCGTCGGCCACTGGCGGGGCATCTGGGTTACCGGGAAAACCCATCGATTGTGACAGGTCGGAGGGCCCGATAAAATGGACATCGATGCCATCGACCTGCAGGATATCGTTGATGTTGGCGACGGCTTCCGCGTGTTCAATCTGCACGCACACGAGGGATCCCGCATTCGCCTGCTCGACGAAGTCGCTCATCTTGGCGCCGAGCCCCCAGCGGTCCGGTCGCGTGCCGGCTGCCAGTCCGCGCCCGGCGCCCGGTCCGAATTTGACCGCCGCGACGGCGCGTTCGGCATCGGCGCGGGTGCTGACATGCGGCACCTGAACGCCCTTCACGCCGCGGTCCATGATCGACTGAATATCAGCCGTCGAATTGCTTTGCGGTCGGCCGATGGCGGTGATACCGGACGCATCGGCCGCCATGCTCATGAGTTCCACATCGGCCGGCCCGATCGAACCGTGTTCGCAGTCGATCAGTACCCAGTCAAAACCGGCATGGGCGACCATTTCGACCAACTGCGGAGATGGGAACATCAGTGAGACGCCGAATGCCGGCTGGCCGCGCGCAATCATTTCCTTCATGGCATTCTTCATCGCGACCCCTGTGCCCTGGCGGTATCCGGCCTCTTGGCGAGGCACGGCCAAGTAAAGAACGGCATTATAGGCAAGAGCCGCCGCCGATGTCTCCCACGCTGTTGGCGCGTGATCTGCGCGGGAATGTCACCGAACATGTCCCATCCGGCCGGTCGCGCTGGCCGGTTTGTTCCAACCGGTCCGGCGCGTCCCGCGCCAAGCGTCGTCGAATCAGCTAATCGGGGGCGATGGAAAGCAAGAACCTCGTGCGCATCATCGGCATCGACCCGGGCTTGCGGCGCACCGGCTGGGGCGTCATCGAAAGCGACGGCGTGCGTTTGACGTACGTCGACTCGGGCTATGTCGCTTCGGACGGCGATGACGTGCTGGCCTATCGCCTGCGCGAGATTTTCGATGGACTGACCAGTGTCATTGCCAGTTTCCGCCCGCGCGAAGCCGCCGTCGAGGAAACCTTCGTCAACAACAATCCCCGCGCGACGCTGAAACTCGGCCAAGCGCGCGGCATGGCGCTGCTCGCCCCCGCCAGCAAGGGCCTTACTGTCGCCGAATATCCGCCGAACCTGATCAAAAAATCCGTCGTCGGCGCCGGACATGCCGAGAAACGCCAGATCCAGCTGATGGTCAAGATGTTGCTGCCCAAGGCAAATTTCCAGAACGCCGACGAAGCGGACGCGCTCGCCATTGCGATCTGCCACGCCAATCACCGCAACTCGCCGGAGGCAAAACTTGCCCGTCGCATCCAGGAGGCTTCGTGATGATCGGTCAACTGCGCGGCAAGGTCGAAGCGATCGGCGAGAACATCTGCATCATCGATGTCGGTGGTGTCGGCTACGAGGTGCAGGCATCGGGTCGCGCACTGCGCAACATGTCGCTCGGCGCCGAGGTCAAGCTGACGATCGACACGCACGTGCGAGAGGACGCGATACGCCTCTACGGCTTCGCCAGCGAGGTCGAGCGCACCTGGTTCCGCACGCTGCAGAAGCTGCAGGGCGTCGGTGCCAAGGTCGCGCTTGCGATCCTTGGCGTGCTCGGCCCACAAGAACTGGCCAACGCGATTGCGCTGGGCAATTGGGCCGCCGTCGAGCAGACCCCGGGTGTTGGCAAGAAGATCGCGCAACGCATCGTCACGGAGCTCAAGGACAAGGCGCCGGCGCTGACGGTCGCCGGCATGGACGTGCCGGCCGCCGCGACTTCGGGCAGCGCGATCGAAGCCGGTGAGAGCAGTGCCGCTGCCGAGGCGATTTCGGCGCTCTCCAACCTCGGCTACGTGCCTGCACAGGCCTCCCAGGCGGTCGCCGCCGCGATGCAGGACCTTGGCACCGACGCCGATACTGCAAGCTTGATCCGGCGCGGCCTCAAGGAACTGTCACGCTAACGGCTAATTGACGGCTTTCGGGTGGTCGGGGCAGGCCTCGGCGCAATCCGTTGCCTGGAGTACGATCGATGACCAACCAACGCGCGCTTTGGACCTTTCTGTTCTTCACGCTGATCGGCCCGTTTTTCGCGGCGATCTTGGCGGCGCTTTATACGCCGCTTGCGATCTGGGCGAACCTCGCACCGTTCACGGCAGGTGACCATCCGCCGTTCGATGTCGGCAACCTGCCCGACCCTGCCGGTCTCGCAAAGCTGATGACCGGTGCTGCGTTGCATTCGTTCGTCTGGGCGCCGATCGCCGCCGCCGTAGCCGGCATTGGCCTGGTCGGGCTGCTGCTGACGCGCGGCGAGGTTGGCTGGGCCCTGGCCGGTGTGGCGGGCGTTGTCGGTTTCTTCGTTGCCTATGTCTACAAGCCCTTCGATGCCGGCCAATTGCTGCCTGCCTTCGCCGCCGTTGCCGGGATCGTGGCGGCACTGCTGAGCCTGTTTCTGGTGCGCATAAACGTTCTGCCGCGGCCGTCCTAGGACGGCCGTCGAAGCGCGCGTGCCTCTCGACCCTTCAAAGCTGTTCACATTGGGTTCAGCTGTGCCCTCGCATCGTGACCGCGCCATAGTTGCAGCCTAGCCACTCTCTGAGAGCGCCAACGAAGAGTGGCGGCTAAGCACAAGGGGGAGGCCTTGGGTATGTTCAAGACAACCGCGCAACGGCTCTACGGCGGGTGGTGGCTCGCCGCGTTTCTTCTGAGCGTCATGTCCCTGGGCAATGCCGCCCACGCCGCCGAGGCGGGTCTGCGAAGCGGCGCGTTCACCATGGCGCAGGCGCGGACGCCGGAAGAGCGCGCCAAGCGTCGCGCCGCGCGCCAACAGCGCCGCAAGGAGCGCGCGGCTGGCAACGGTCAGGCGCGACCAGCACCGCGCAAACCAAAACGAGCGGCGCCATCAAACCGACCGCCACGCCGAGCCGCACAACCCGCGCGCGCGGAGGGGGGGGGTGTCCCGCCCTGTCTCTTCTCC
>JBPCVZ010000378.1:0-22538 GCA_051010015.1 Hyphomicrobiaceae bacterium | reverse complement strand
CGGCAACGCGCATGCCGAGCGAGCCTCCCATCGACGTGCCGAGCCAGTAGACCTTCTCGAAGCCGGCGGCATCGACGAGCGCGCGCGCGTGTTCGGCGTAGACATCGAAGCAGTAGTCCGCATCCGGGCTGTCGCTCCACTGCGACAGCCCGCGCCCGATCGTATCCGGGCAGATGACGTGGAAGCGATCGGCCAGGCGCGACGCGATCAAATCGAAATCGCGACCCGAGCGAGCGAGCCCGTGCCACATCACCAGCGGTGCGGCGCCGGGCGTGCCCCATTCCGTGTAGTGCACCTCGCGGCCTTGCACCTGGACGTAGTTCGATTTCAGTGGTGCGCTGCCCATGTCAATTGCCTCAGTTGTGCGTTCGCCCGATATTTCTCGCCGACAAACCGGCCCCGTCCGCCAGGTGCTCCGATCGGTAGGTTGGGTTTAGCGGTCCACTACCGTCGCCTCAGGCTGAAAGCTCACCCGCGTAACCCAACGCGTGTCGAAGCCCCGATGTTGGGTTACGGGCGGGTCGTCTCCTGGGTCTGATTGCACCGGCATTGACCGCCCTAACCCAACCTACTCCGCCGCCTCGGCCATCTGCGGCGGCCCGCCCTGCGGCCCGCGCACGAGACGGCCCGGCAGCGCGCCGGTTGCCTTGCCATCACGCGATACGATCACGCCGGAGACGATGGTCGCATCATAGCCGTCCGTCACCTGCATCAGGCGGCGCCCGCCGCTCGGCAGGTCGTAGAGCACCGTTGGCGCGTGCACCTTCAGCCGGTCGTAGTCGATGACGTTGACGTCCGCCTTCAGGCCGGCGCGCAGGACACCGCGATCATTGAGACCGATCACCTCGGCATTGTCGCTGGTCAGCCGCTTGATCGCCCACGCCAACGGCACCTTGTCGCCGCGCGTCCGGTCGCGCGTCCAATGCGTCAGCATGTAGGTGATCGCGCTCGCATCCGTCAGGATGCCGACATGCGCGCCGCCGTCGCCGAGCCCGACCAGCGTGTGCTCGTGGCGCATCATGTCGTGGACGGTATCGAGGTTGCCGTAGGTGTAGTTGGAGAGCGGCCGGTAGAGGATCGCCTTGCCGTCGTTTTCGAGCAGCCAGTCGTAGGCGACTTCGGCCGGCTCGCGGCCCTGACGCGCCGCCTCGGCTGCGACGCTGTCTTCCGCGCGCGGCTCGTAGTTCGGCGGATCGCCCAACTTGAAGATGCGGTCCCAGCGCATCACGCGTGTCGTGAAGACATCCTCGTTGTCGGCCGGTTCCGCGATCAGTTTCTTGCGGAATTGCGGATCGCGCAACCGCACCATCTTTTCTTCGAACGGCAGCGCCTCGATCTCCTTCCAGCTGGCCTTGCCAAGGAACGGGTTTTGCGAAATCTCGAAGCCGAGCAGCACACCGGTCGGCCGCGTCAGCACCTGGCCCTTCATCGCGACGCCGGCCTTCTGGGCGGCGACGATCTCGGCCATGATCCGGCGCCACTCCTCCGGCTTGCTGTCACGCTGCAGAATGGTGATCGACATCGGCCGCTTGGAGCGATCGGCGACGCGCCTGAGCAGCGCCAGTTCCTCGTCGACCTCGTCGAAGTCCGAGATCACCTGCATCCAGCCGGCGCCGGCATCGGCCATCGCCTCGGCGATTTCACCGAGCTCGGCTTCATCCGCGTCGAGCGTCGGGATGTGCTCACCAGCGAGCGTGCGGTGATTGATCGTGCGCGATGTCGAGAACCCGAGCGCACCGGCACGCACGCCGGCGGCGGCCAGCGCCGCCATGCCCTTGCGATCTTCCGCAGTCGCCGGTTCGCGATCGGCACCGCGCTTGCCCATCACATAGGTCCGCACCGCCGAGTGTGGCACCTGCACGACGATATCCATGTCGTAGGGCCGCCCGTCGAGCGAGTCCATGTAGTCCTCGAACGACTCCCAGTTCCACGGCAGCCCCTTGGTCAGCACCACTTCGGGAATATCTTCAACGCCTTCCATGAGCTTGATCAGCATGTCGCGCTGATCCGGCTTGCACGGCGCGAAGCCGACGCCGCAGTTGCCGATCATCGCGGTCGTCACGCCATTCCACGACGACGGCGTGATTTCACTGGCCCACGTCACCTGGGCGTCATAGTGGGTGTGCAAATCGACGAACCCGGGCGTCACCATCTTGCCGGTCGCGTCGATCTCGTCCTTGCCTTTACCGCTCACCGAACCGACGGCGGCAATCTTGCCGTCCGAGATCGCCACATCCGCCACATAGGGTTCGCCGCCGTTGCCGTCGTAGACGGTGCCGCCGCGAATAACGATATCGTAGTGCTCTGCCATGTGTTGAAACTCCCAGCGCGTTCGCAATCAATGGCGCCAAACGCTAATCGCGCCTTTAACAACGGTCAACACGCGCCATTGAACGATGCCCGCGCGTTGATATATGGGTAGGGCCAAGCAAATTCGACCGCGAGTCGCCTGCCGCCCGACCAACCGGGGCAGGCCGGTTCGACAGCGGAACATCGGAGGGAAATGCGCATGGACGATATCGCAGCGAGCAGCGCCGCAGCCAAGGGCAACAGGGGCGGCGAACTCGACGCCGTCATCATCGGCGCCGGCTTTACGGGCATCTATCAACTCCACTGTTTGCGCGACCGGCTGGGCCTCAACGCCGTCGTTGTCGAGCGCGGCGGCGGGGTCGGCGGCACCTGGTACTGGAACCGTTATCCGGGTGCGCGCTGCGACAGCGAAAGCCACTCGTACTGGTATTCGTTCAACGACGAAATCGTCCAGGAATGGGAGTGGACCGAGCGCTATCCGGGCCATGCCGAGATCTGCCGCTACCTCAATTTCGTCGCCGACAAGCTCGATCTCAAACGTGATATCCGCTTCAACACCAACGTCACGCGCTGCGATTACGACGAATCCGCCAATCGCTGGCACGTCACCACCGAAGACGGCGGACGCCTCACGGCAAAATACCTGATCACCGGCGTCGGCTGCCTCTCGACAGCGAACGTGCCGGACATTCCGGGCCGCGACGATTTCAAGGGCGACTGGTACCACACCGGCCAGTGGCCGCACGACGGCGTCGATTTCACCGGCAAGCGCGTCGGCCAGATCGGCACCGGCTCGACCGGCATCCAGGCCGTCCCCGTCATCGCCGCCGAGGCCGACCACCTCACCGTCTTCCAGCGCACCGCGAACTACTCGGTGCCGGCGCGCAACGCGCCGCTGACGCCGGAATTCAAGAAGTACATCAAAGAGCATTTCGCCGACATCAAGGAGTGCATGCACACAACGCCGAACGGCCATTCGTTCCGCATCCGCGACCGCAGTGTGTTCGACGTCGACGAAACCGAGCGCCAGGAGATCTACGAAGAGTTCTGGGAGCGCGGCGGCCTCGAATTCCGCGCCAGTTTTCAGGATCTGATGTTCGACAAGCAGGCCAACGACACCGCGCGCGAATTCCTGATCAACAAGATCCGCGAAACGGTCAAGGACCCGGAAACGGCGGAAAAACTCGCCACCATCGATCATCCCTACGCGACCAAGCGCCCACCGATCGACAGCGATTATTTCGAGGCCTACAACCGCGACAACGTCTTGCTCGTCGACGTGCGCAGCGATCCGATCAAGGAAATCACGCCGACCGGCATCCGCCTCGAATCAGGCGCCGAGCACGAACTCGACATCATCGTCTTCGCGACCGGCTTCGACGCCATGACCGGTCCCCTGCTTGGCCTCAACATCACCGGTCGTGACGGCCTGACTCTGAAAAAAGCCTGGGAGGCCGGCCCGCGCACCTACCTCGGCCTGCAGAACGTCGGCTTTCCCAACATGTTCACGGTGACAGGCCCGGGCAGCCCGTCGGTGCTATGCAACATGCCGGTGTGTATCGAACAGCATGTCGAGTGGATCACCGAGTGCATCGACCATCTGATCCGCAACGACGTCGAGCGGATCGAACCGACGCCGAACGCGGTCGACGCCTGGGTCAGCCATGTCAACGATGCCGCCAACGCGACCTTGATGCCGCAAGCCGGGCACTCCTGGTATCTCGGCGCCAATGTGCCGGGCAAGCCGCGTGTCTTCATGCCCTACGCCGGCGGCATGGACGTCTACCGCGCCAAATGCAACGACATCGCGGCCAACGGCTACGAAGGCTTCGATCTCAAGCGTGAGACGGTCGGGGCTTGACCGCACGCTGTGCGCGCTTTTCAAGGTGAGCATTCCGCCGATCGAAGTAAGATGCGACAGAACCGCGTTATCCGGTTGCATCAGCATCCAGCAACACCGCCAGACGAATTAGTGGATCACGTCGAACATGTCGCGTCCCCGGAAAACACGCCAATGTTTATCCGGCAACTGTTTCGCGGTCTGGAGCTTCTGCTCTGCCTGGCCAACAGGATGGCCGAGGCCTTGAACCATCCACCGACGTCATCCCGGTGCTTGTCACCGGGATCCATTTCTCGACACGACGTGCATCGGCGAATGTCGCGCGGCCGTGCGTCTTGGTGATGTATGTACTTGCGGCGCGATGGATACCGGCAACACGTGCCGGTTGACGCCTGTGGGTGTCGTGAGGCAAGGCAAGGGCCCTTCGCCTGTCAAACGTCGCAATGTCGATGTCCCGCACGCACAGGCTCTACCGGCCCCTCTTATGCGTGCGCTCATAAAGTTCCGCGATGATCGTGCTTGCCGTCTTCTCGAAGCAGTTCGGGAAGATCGCGTGCACCGCCGCGGCAAACCCGGCTGCGAACAGTTTCGACGCAAACCAGCCCGCGAAAGCCATGTGCTGCAGATAGGTCTCGTTGACCGAGCGCGGATGGTCCAGAAACATGCGTGAAATCATCGTCTTCTCCAGTGCCGGGGCGTCAATTCCTGCACTATGATGCATGATAACCATGCATTCCTCCCAAAATTCCTGGAAATATGCTAGGTTCATGGGATATTTTCCCATGGAGTTCTCAAATTGGCACTGGATGACATCGACCGCCGCCTGCTCGCCGAACTTCAGCTCGACGCCAGCGAGAGCCTCGAAAAGCTTGGCGAACGTGTCGGCCTGTCACGCAATGCCTGCTGGAACCGGGTTCGCCGCCTCGAAGAGGCCGGCATTCTCAAGGCCCGCGTCGCGCTCGTCGACCCGGTCAAGGTCAATCTCGGCCTCAGCGTCTTCATCGCCGTCAAGACCAACGAGCATGACGCGGCCTGGGCCGAAACCTTCGCCCGCGCGACCCGCGCGATCCCAGAAATCCAGGGCGTCTATCGCACCTCCGGCGACCTCGACTACATCATCCGTGCGCGCGTGCCCGACATGGCCGCCTACGACGCGCTCTACCAGAACCTGATCAAGCGCGTGCGCCTGACCGACGTCTCGGCGAGCTTCGTGATGCAGGAGATCAAGGAAACGACCGCCGTGCCGCTCGGCTATGCCCGGTAGGAAACGGAGGAGGGTAGAATGGAAAGCAACGTGTTGCCGAATGCCGTCATGACAGCGGACGAATTGTACCGATGGCGGGCCCTCTCACCGAATGAGCAATATGAACGCTTCGCGCAAGTGATCCTGCACGCGAGCAGAACACGACGTGTGCGCCCGAGTACACCGGAGCAAGTGTTCGCGCGTGTGGAAAGGAGACTCCGCAGCTAACGCGCAATCATGCTAGCGTTTCGCCATGACTGACAAACCGCTACCTACGATCTCTTCTATGGCCGAACCGACGGAAGATGACCTCAAGATCTTCCGTGCGCTGTCGAAGGAAGATCAACGTGCGCTCCTCATTGCCGAACTTGAGAAGGGTCTGAAGGGCACCCCGCGACCGTCGTCTGCCGCCGACGTTGTAAGGCGAGGCATGATACGCAACGGCCACTCCAGTGGCTGATCACCTCCAGACGTTCGTCGAGAGTACCTTGAGCTTCACGTAACGCAGACGAAGCGCCAATCCTCGATCTTCCCATCGGAACCAGCCCTTGCCCGCCAACATCCACCTCTATCCCTGGTTCCAGTTCTTCCGCAATCTGCTGTTCTGGCAGGCGATCTGGTTCCTCTATTTCCAGAAGGAACTCTCGGCCGGCGAAGCCATCCTGCTCGCCGCCATCTACGACATCGCCACCACCGCCCTCGAAGTGCCGTCCGGTTACATGTCCGACCGGCTCGGGCGCCGCGTCACGCTGATCATCGCCATCGCCGTCAAGATCGCAGGTGCTCTGCTGCTCGCGTTCGGCGACACGTTCGCGCTCTTCGCCTGCGCTCAGGTCCTGCTCGGCGCCGGCATGGCGTTCGCCTCGGGCACCGACACCTCGCTGCTCTATGAATCGCTCGACCGCGAGAACCGCAGCGATGAGATCCAGACCCACGAGCAGCGCGCCTGGCGCTTCGGCTTCACCGGCCTCGCCTTGTCATCCGTCACCGGCGGCTTCCTTGCAGCGATCGCGCCGATGTGGGCGTTCGTCGCAACGGCCCTCGCCTCCGGCGTCGCGCTCGCCATTGCCGCCCGTTTCCAGGAACCCGAACACACCCGCGAGCAGGCCCTGATCCGCAACGGCCAGACGCAGTTCGAGGCCATTGCCCGCGCTTTCCGGCAGCCGACGCTGACCTGGCTGTTCTTTCTTGCCGCCGGCATGTACACCTTCAGCCACGTGCCCTTCGTGTTCGGCCAGCCGTTCATCCTCGAAGCCGTCAATACCGCCCGCCTCGGCCTCGATGCACCGATCGTCAGCGGTGCCGTCACCGCGACGATGATGCTCGTCTCCGTCGCCACGAGCTGGCTCGCTCCCACCCTGCAGAACCGGTTCGGCGTCGGCCGCGTGTTCCTTTTCGCACTCGCCCTGCAGGTCGGCCTGATCGGCAGCCTTGCGATCACCAATCATCCCGCCGCGATTGCACTCCTCTTTCTGCGCATGGTGCCGGATTCCCTGGCCCGCCCCTATATCCTCGCGCGCATCCATCCGCTGCTCGCCGACAGTGCCCGCGCGACCTATCTCTCCGTGCAAAGTTTCTGCGGCCGGCTGCTGTTCGCATCGACGCTCTATCTGAGTTCGCTCGCCGCCACCGCCGGCAGCGCGCTGGCCTATCCCGATATCCAGCTGATCCTCGCGTGCTATGCTGGCGCCGGCGCCGTGCTGCTTGCCGGTCTCGCCGTCACGGTCCGGCGCGCGCGATTGGCGTGAACGATCGAACTGACCTATTCACAACCGCGACGCGGTCCAGCCGGCGGAGATCGGATCGTTGCAGCTTTCGACCTATCTGCGCGGGACCCTGTTCGGGCTGGCCGCCATCTCCTTGTGGTCGATCTGGCCGCCGATCACCCGATTGTCCGTCACCGGTGATCTCACGGCCTGGGACCTGACGATGCTGCGCCTCGCCATACCGGGCGTGCTGCTGCTGCCGATCGTTGCCAAACGCGGGCTGGGGCTCGATCATCTCGGCTGGCCGGGCCTGGTTCTCCTGATCGCCGCCGGTGGCGTGCCCTACGTGCTCCTCGCAGCCACCGGCCTCGCCTATGCGCCGGCCCATCATCAGGCCGCCCTCAACCCCGGTTGCATGCCGATCTTCGTCGCCCTGATCGCCACCATCGGGTTCGGCGAGACACTCTCGCGATTTCAAAGCAGCGGGCTCCTTCTCATCCTGCTCGGGGCGCTGATCATTGTCGGCTGGCAAGGCCCTGCCTGGCAGCCGACGCTCATTTTCGGCCACATGCTGTTTCTCGCCGCATCGCTGCTCTGGGCCTGTTTCACCGTCATCCTGCGGCACGGCAAGCTCGAGCCGTTGCACGCGATCGCGATCGTCACCGCCGGCTCGTGGCTGTTTATGCCGATCTATCTCGGTATGGCCGGCAGCAACCTGCTGCGTGCGGATATCTCCGAGGTCGTCTTTCAAGCCTTGTTCCAAGGCGTCGTCATCACGATCGTGTCGCTGATCCTTTACGCCCGCGCGCTGGAACTGCTCGGCGCCGCCGCCGGCGGCGCCTTCGGCGCGCTGGTTCCGGCCCTCTCGGCGCTGTTCGCCATTCCACTGCTCGGCGAATGGCCGACATCCTCCGACTGGGTTGCGATCGCGCTGATCTCGATCGGGGTCTATCTGGCCAGCGGTGGTCCCGTGTCATCGCGCTCAAGCGGAGAGGCCTGACGACAGGCCGCCTCGCCCGGGCAGGCCGCACCGTCACCAGCCGTCCGTCGGCCGCTCCAGCCCGAGATGATCACGCAGCATCGGCCCCTCATACGACGTCCGGAAAATGCCGCGCTTCTGCAGCAGCGGCACCACTTCGGCAACGAACACATCGAGCATCCACGGCAGCACCGGCGGCATCAGGTTGAAGCCATCCGCAACACCGCCATTGAGCCAGTCCTCCATCAGGTCCGCCAGCTGCTCGGGCGTGCCAACGAACGAGTAATGCCCGCGCGCCTGTGCCATGTGTGTCAGCAGTTGGCGCAGCGTCAGGCCCTCACGCTCGACCAGGCCGACGATCAGTTCCGTGCGGCTGCGCGCCGCCTCGACCGTCTCCGGGTCCGGAAAATCCTCGACGCGCAGTGGCGTATCGAGATCAAGGTGGGAAAAGTCATAGCCGCCAAAGCGCCCCGACAGGCGCTTGCGGCCGACCTCCGGGTCGGCCAGCGCATTGAGTTCCTCGGCGAGGCGCTGTGCCTCGGCCTCGCTCGAGCCGATCATCGGCGCCAGCCCCGGCAACACGACGACCTGATCGACCAGGCGTCCTTCAGCGGCGGCGCGTGCCTTGATGTCCGCATAGAACGCCGCGGCCGTACCCCGCTCCATCTGCGCCGTGAAGATCGCTTCTGCGTGGCGTGCCGCAAACGCGCGGCCCGTTTCCGACGACCCCGCCTGCACCAGCACCGGCCGCCCCTGCGGCCCACGCGGCGTGTTGAGTGGCCCCGCCACCCGATAAAACGCGCCGACGTGATCGAGCGGCCGGATGCGATCCGCTTTGGCGTATTCACCACTGCCGCGATCATCGACGATGGCATCGTCAGCCCAGCTGTCCCACAGTCCTTTGACAACCGCGACGAATTCTTCGGCGCGCTCATAGCGCTCGGCGTGGCTGATCTGTCTGGTATCGCCGAAATTGCCCGCCGCCGCCGTCGACCAAGACGTCACGATGTTCCAGCCGACGCGGCCACCACTCATATGGTCGATCGAAGCAAATTGACGCGCCAGGTTGAACGGTTCGCTGTAGGTCGTCGATGCCGTGGCGATCAGCCCGATACGCTCGGTCGCACCGGCCAGCGCCGCCAGCGCCGTGATCGGCTCCAGCCAGTTATGCGGCGCGCGCGCGACATCCGCCCACAGCGACAGCGCATCGGCGAGAAACACCGAATCGAACAAACCCTGCTCGGCCTTCCGTGCCACCTCGGTCAGGTAGCGCAGGTCCGTCATTGCAAGCCCGGTCGCCTTGGGGTGGCGCCACGAGGCCTCATGGTGACCGCGGCTTTGCGTAAACAGGTTGAGATGCAGTTGCCGTTTCATGGGTCGGCTCGCTTGATAAGTGATCTCTTCGGAGCACACCTTGGCAACAATGCCCACCATAGTGCAAGTTGTCGCCCATCACAGCCCCGATCGTCGTCGCGCACAAACGAAAGAGCCATCCGTGGTCCGCCTCTCAGACCTGACGCCAGAAGACGCCCAGCATCTCCTCAAGAAGAACACGCACCGCTTCGACAGCGAACCGTTCGTTGCCGCCCCACCGCTCGATGCGTGCCGCGTCGCGATCATCTCGACCGCCGGCCTGCATCCCGCTGGTCAGGACAATTTCAGCCTGCGCGATACCGGCTACCGCGTCATCCCCGGCAGCTACGATGCCGGCGACCTCGTCATGAGCCACTCGTCGGTCAATTACGACCGCACGGGGTTCCAGCAGGACGTCAATATCGTTTTCCCGATCGACCGTTTGCGCGAACTCGAAACCACCGGCGAGATCGGCTCTGTCGCGGCCTACCACTATTCGTTCATGGGCGCCGGCTGGGAACCGGAAGAAATCGAACCAACCTGCCATCAGCTCGCCAGCCTGCTCAAGGAAGACCAGGTCAACGCCGCCTTGCTCGTGCCGGTCTGACCGAACTGCACCCGCGCCGTTGGCGCGATCTCGCACTATCTCGAAGGCGCCGGCATCGCGACCACCGGCATCAGTCTCGTGCGCGAGAACACCGCCTACATGCGTCCGCCGCGCGCTCTGTGGGTGCCGTTCGATCTCGGCCGGCCGTTCGGTGCACCGGACGACGCCGCGTTTCAGCAGCGCGTGCTGCGCGCCGTCCTATCGCTCCTCGCGCGCGACGACGGCCCGGTCATCCTGGAAGACTTCCCCGACGATGCGCCCGGCCAGGGCGACCCGGAGAACATGGAGGGCATGGTCTGCCCGGTGCCGCTGCGCAAACCGGAGACCTCCGATGCACCGGACATCGTTGGCAACGTCCTGACCGAGATCGGTCAACTCGCGCCCTGGCAGACACTGTTCCGCGACAGCAATAGCCGAACGACCGTCGGCGTCTGCGACCTCGACCTCACGGATGCCGTCCGCTTCCTCGGCGATCTTCATGCCAGCGGGCGCTCCGACGCCGTTGCCGCCGGCAAACAGGCATCGACCTTGCGCTATGCCAGCGAAGACCTGCGCAACTTCTATCTCGAAGCCGCCGCCATGCGCCCCGGCGGTGCCGCCTCGAGGACGCAACTCATGGACTGGTTCTGGGGCGACACCGCCGCCGGTGCACTGCTGCTTGCGCTGCATCCCGCCTGCATGGCGAGTGGCGATGACGACCTGCGCCACGTCGCCGACACCATGATGATCCCACGCAACCAAAAGCACCGCTTGGCGAACTGAGCAGCATCCGCCCTGCGCTTCGACGCTCAATACAGCATGCCCAAGCGGCCGGTGCGAAGGCCCTGGCCGCGATGCACGTAGACGCACATCGACAGCCCCATGGCGATCATGATCGTCATCATCGACGTGCCGCCATAGGACACCAGCGGCAACGGCACGCCGACGACCGGCACTAGCCCGCTGACCATCGCAACGTTGATGAACATGTAGATGAAGATCATGCCGCTCGTCCCGGCGATGATCAGGCGCGCGAACGGATTGGCACACCTGAGCGCCATCGACAGCAGCATGAAGATCAGCAGGCCAAACAACGCAATCAGAACGATCGAACCGACAAAGCCCCACTCCTCGGCGAACATCGTGAAGATGAAATCGGTGCGCTTCTCGGGCAGGAAGTCGAGCTGGCTCTGCGTGCCCTGCATGAAGCCGCGCCCTGTCACCCCGCCGGAACCCAGCGCAATTTTCGACTGCGCAATGTGATAGCCCGCCCCCAGCGGGTCACCTTCCGGGTTGAGAAACACCTCGATGCGCTTGCGCTGATAGTCATGCAGGTTCGACCACACGACAGGCATCAACGCAGCGATCAGCGCGCCGCACCCGAGGAAATAGAATAGGTTGACGCCGGCGAGGAACATCAGCCCGATCCCGAGGGCGACAAGCAGCACCGCGGTGCCGAGATCGGGCTGCAACACCATCAGGCCGACCGGTGCCGCGATCAGGCACAGCGGCGCAATCAGCATCAGGGGGTGGGACATCCGTGGGCCGCACCACTGGTAGTAGCGAGCCAGCGCGGCGATCAAACCGATCTTCATGAACTCGGACGGCTGGAACGTCACGCCGGCAATCGTCAGCCAGCGCTTGGCGCCACCGGCCTCGGAGCCGATGAACAACACCGCGACCAGCATCAACAGCGCCACCAGATAGCCTGGATACGCCAGCGCCAGCCACACCTCGCGCGGCAGCACCGCCATCAGCAGAACGAACCCGACGCCCGCCAGAAATCGCAGCACGTGTCGCTCCGCCCAGGGTGAAAACGACCCTTCCGCGATCGAATAGAGCGACGCCAGACCGATGCTCACGATAACCGCCATGACGAGCAGCGACAGCCAATGCACACGCATCAGCTTCTGGCCGATCGTCAGGTCGTAGTTGCTGCCGACGCGATTGACGTTCATGCTCAATCCTCCCGCAGCCGCGCGCCCGGGCGCACGTCGAATACGGGCCGCGCGGCGGGATCGACGGCGATCGTATCTTCAACGATGGCGCGTACCAGCGGCGCCGCGACCTTGCCGCCACTGCCGCCATGCTCGACGATCGCGGCGACCGCGTAGCGCGGCAGCTGGTCGGCGACATAGCCGACGAACAGCGCATGGTCGCGCAACCCCCAGCGCAGGTTGTGCCTGGCGACACGCGACGAAATCCGCGCGACCTGCGATGTCCCCGTCTTGCCGTAGATTTTGAGACGGGCGTCATTGAGCCGCGCATTCTTGCCGGTACCGCCGCCTTCGTTGACCACCGCCCACATACCGCGCCGCACGGCGGCAAGGTGGCTCGCCTTGATGCCCAACGCCGCCACTTCGGCATCGTTGCCGGGCACGCGCGGCCGCACGACCGTCGGCGTCAGGGATTTCCCCGACGCAATCCGCGCCGTCATCACGGCGAGTTGCAGCGGTGTCGTCAGCACATAGCCCTGGCCGATTCCGGCGTGCAGCGTTTCGCCGCCGAACCATGCCTTGCCGAAGCGGCCGCGCTTCCATTCGGGGTCGGGGATCAGCCCGCCGCGCACCGGGTCGATGCCTGTTGCAAACGCCTGTCCGAGCCCCAGGCGCCGGGCCATCGCGGCCAGCCGTTCGATGCCGACACGTCGCGCCACCTCGTAGAAGTAGACGTCGCAGCTCTCGCGCAGCGCCCGATGCAGATTGCAGGCCCCGTGCCCGCCGCGATTCCAGCACCGGAACTTTGAACCGGCCAGCACATAGGTACCACCGCACGTCACCTGGTCGAAGCGACCGATGACGCCGGCTTCCAGCGCCGCCAGCGCCGTCACCATCTTGAACGTCGAGCCTGGCGGATAGAGCCCCTGGATCGAGCGATCGATCAGCGGGTCGTCCTGTGCCTTGCGCACCTTGGCCCATTCCTCGCGCGTGATCGGTTCGGCCAGCCGGCTCGAATTGAACATCGGCCACGAGGCCATCGCAACCACATCTCCCGTCGCGACATCGAGCACCACCCCCGATGCCCGACGATAGGCTGACAGGCGTTTGAGCAGGCGTCGCTGCAGTTCCCGGTCGACCGTGACGGCGATATCGCTGCCCCGTTTCGGGTCGGTCTGCGCAAGATTGCGAATGATCTGGCCGCGCGCATCAACCTCGCGCACGATCGCCCCGCCAGCGCCGCGCAGGCGGCTGTCCATGCCAAGCTCGATCCCGGCCTTGCCGATCCGCGCACGCGGCAGGCGCACGATCGGGTCATCGTCCAGTGCGAACCGTTCGACACCACCAATGTAGCCGATGATGCGGCCCATCGTATTGCCATGCTTGTACGTGCGCCGCCCGCCGATCTCGGTATGCACGCCCGGCAGCAACGGCGCATTGATGTTGATCGCACTCAACTCCTTCCAGCTCAGCGCCTTTGCCACCACGACCGGTTCATTCGGCGATTGCGTTTTTATGAGCTGACGCAGCCGTGCGCGATCGTCATCGGAGATCGGCTTGATGCGATTCAGGACCGCGAACACGCGCTCGACATCATCGGCCAGCGAGGGCGTCAGCAGCGCCTGGTAGAATTCCTCGGTGTCGGCGAGCAGCGCACCGTAGCGGTCATAGATGCGCCCGCGCAGTGGCGCCAGCGTCTGGCGGGTGGTGCGATTGGCGTCGGCGAGCTCGCCATACTGGCGCTGATCGCGAACCTGCAGCTGATAGAGCCGCGCTGTCAGGACGCCAAGCCCGACCACCTGCAGCAACCCGACGGCCGCCGCGCGTCGCGTAAACACGGCTCGGGCCGGGTCCGAACTGGCGTCATCCCCTTCAAACATGGGTTGCTCCGTCGCCACCGCGCGCCGTCACGTTGAACGTCGTCTCCTCGCGCCGCTCGCGCCACATAAGATCGATCAGCAACGTCACGAACCCGGCCATCAATGTGCCCGCCAGGACCGGATGCCAGTCGATCCACGCCAACCTGAAAAGCGACGCCAGCCCGACCTGTGCGGCGGCGAGCGCAAAGACGATCAGCAGCAGCCCGGACACCCGGCCCGACTGCGAATTGGTCAATCCATGCGGCAACTGGCGCGCGATCAAGACGCCGAACAGATAGATCAGCGCCCAGAACCCGAGCGGGCCGTTGCTGATGATGTCCATGGCGATGCCGGCGGCAAACATCACCGGCGATGGCACGACGCCTTTGCGCCGCGCGAGGAACAGATGTGCCATCATGTAGGGCATGACCTGCAGCACGAGACCCGCTTCGACGCTGGCTCCGAGCGGCGCCGCGGCAACCAGCACCGCCATGAACACCAGGCATGTCGGCAGCACGGCCAGGATAATGTTCATTGCTCCCGCCTCCCCTGCACCTTGCCCGCGACCTTGCCGCCACGCTCGGCCGGCGCGCCCTTCGGCGCCGCGATCGACGGCAGGTCATAACGCAATACCGTCAGGTAGGTACCGGCCTGCAGGCTGGCTGTCGTCTTGACACGGACATCGTCGGGGCCGACCGCCACGACGCCGACCTCGATGCCACGCGGAAATTCGCCGGATGCGCCGGATGTTACAACCGCATCGCCGTCCTGCATCGCGACACCGGCATCAAGGTAAACCAGTCGCGGGCGCTGCGATTGATCTCCGACGAGTAGGGCTGGCCATTTGGCCTTGCCGATCTCGACCGGAATGCGGCTGTTGATGTCATTCAGCATCAGCACGCTGGCCGTGTTCTCGCCGACGCCCACGATGCGGCCGAACAGGCCCTCGTCGCTGAACACCGGCTGGCCATAGCGCAGCCCGTCGCGCACCCCGGCGCCGATCTGCACGGACTTCGTGAACAGCCCCCGCGGCCCCGCGATCACCTCGACCGTGACGGCACTGACCGGCGCCGTCTTGACGAGCTTCACCAACCGCGCCAGCTCTTCATTGCGCTTGGCCAGGTCGGATGTCTGCTTGAGCAGCTGGCGCAGGGAAGCCAGTTCACGCTCGAGCTGACGCAATTCCGATTCAACCGTGAAGTAGCGCACGAGGTTTTGCGACGCATTGCGCACCGGTTCGGCAAAACGGCGCACGCGCACCTGCACCGGCGCGAGAATGTCTTGACCGATATTGCGCAGCTCGACGACCACGGGATGCTCGACGCGGGTCAGCGCCAACAGCCCCGCGGCCACGAACATGAGCAGGAAATGCAGGCCGCTGACGGCATCGCTTCGGCGCCGTTGCGAACCCCGCGTATAGCTGTCGTACCGGACAGTGCTCATGGATCGCCCAAACTGCTACAGTGATGTGGTGAACGCCGGCAGGCGCCAGAACCACAGACTAGAATGTGCATTTCATGGCCGGGCCGCAGCGATGCGTCAGGGCTTGATCAGCAGGTGATCGCGCTCGGGCAGCGCTTCGAGCACCGCCGCCGTTCCTTTGATGACGCAATGCGTCGGGTTGTCCGGCACGAAAAACTTGACCCCGACCTGACGCTCCAACTCCTCGTCGAGGCGGTCGAGCATCGCGCCGCCACCGGTCAGGTAGATGCCTCGTTCGCAGATATCCGTTGCCATCTCCGGCTTTAGATCCTCCAGCGAGCGTTGAATGAATTCCGCCATGCGCTCGATCGGATCGGCCAGGGCCGCCGCGATATCCTCCGGGCCGAGCACGATGCTCTTCGGCCGTCCCTGGCGCAAATCGCGACCTCGAATATGAATCTCGGTCGCATGGCTGTCGGCCTGCACCATCGCGGTGCCGGCTTCGATCTTGATGCGCTCGGCGTTGATTTCACCGATCAGCAAATGATGCTGGCGACGGACATAGCGTATTATCGCCTCATCCATCGCGTTGCCGGCGCAGCGCAGCGATCGCGCCTGCACGACGCCGCCGAGCGAGAGCACCGCGATATCCGTCGTGCCGCCGCCAATGTCGACCACCATGAACGCCGATGGATCATCGATCGGCAGCCCCGCACCAAGCGACGCCGCGACCGGCTCCTCGATCATATAGGCGCGCCGCGCGCCAGCCGACATCGCCGTCTCGTAGACCGCCCGGCGCTCGACGGGCGTCGCACCGGCGGGCACGCAGATCAGGATGCGGGGGCGACGGAAACCAAGCATCGTCTTGGTGCGCTTGATGAACTGGCGCAGCATCTCTTCCGTCGCGATGAAGTCGGCAATGACGCCGTCGCGCAGCGGGCGGATGGTCTCGATCGCCTCCGGCGTGCGCCCGACCATCTTCTTGGCCGTCATGCCGACCGCCATCACCTCGCGGATGCCGTTGCGGTTCGAAATCGCGACGACCGAAGGCTCGTTGATGATCACTCCGCGACCGACGACGTGGACGAGCGTGTTCGCCGTCCCGAGATCAATCGAGATATCATCAGAAAAAGCACTACCGACACCGGAAAGCACGGCCACCGTTCGACCCCATCACACGTCGTTCAGACACTATCTAGATTCGTTAGAGTTAACGAGTTACCAACCCTTCGAGACTTAGCCCGGATATCTCGGCGTGTCGTGACGTCCGCGCCACGGCGAGATATCCCGGCACACAGTTTATCGCAATGCTCGGGCACCCATCGCGAGAAAGTCCAGTCACCTTTAACACCTTGAATATCTGACGAAAACGTGCAGTTACAAGCATCCGTCCAACGCCCGATCGCCGAAACTCAATCTTTGATCTGATGAACGCTCCGACACGCCACACGAGCGCCACCGGAAAGCACCCGGCCGCGCCGCCATCCGGAGCCCCGCCGGCACAAGGCAAAAGCGCGGGCAAGCCGAGCTTACCCGCGCATCGAGCCATTTACGCGCCGCCCCCGGCAAGCGCGCGGTTAACCGCACACGTGACCGCAATCAAGGACGCCGACACGATATTGGCGCTACGCCCGACGCCGTAGAGATGCCGGCCGCCGACCTCGGCTTCGACAAAGGCAATCGCGGTCGCATCCGCACCGCTGCCGACGGAATGCTCCGAGTAGCTGAAGACCTTGACGTCAACGCCGGCATCCTTGCCGATCGCATCGACGTAGGCGTCGATCGGCCCGGTGCCCTTGCCGGCGAGTTCGATCTCCGCGCCTGACTTGCGCATTTTCGCCGTCAGTTCGCGCACTTCCGAGGCGTGCGTGCCGGGGCGCGTGACGTGCTCGATGAACTCGTACGGCGCCGTTGCATGGAGATACTCCTTCTCGAACGCCGCCCAGATATCCTGCGAGGTTTGCTCTTCGCCGGTGCCATCCGAGATCTGCTGCACGACACCGGAGAACTCGACCTGCAGGGCCCGCGGCATCTGGATGCCGTACTCAGTCTCCATGATGTACGAGATACCGCCCTTGCCCGATTGCGAGTTGATCCGGATCACCGCCTCGTAGCTCGCCCCGACATCGGCCGGATCGATCGGCAGGTACGGCACATCCCACGCCGGGCTGTTGGCCGTCTTGAGCGCTTTCAGGCCTTTATTGATTGCGTCCTGATGGCTGCCCGAGAACGCGGTGAAGACCAGATCCCCGGCATACGGGTGGCGCGGGTGCACCGGCAACTGGTTGCAGTATTCCGCGGTCGCACGCAACTCGCGCATGTTGCGCATGTCGAGCCCGGCATCGACACCTTGCGAGACCATGTTCATGGCCAGCGTGATGACATCGACATTGCCGGTGCGCTCGCCGTTGCCGAACAGCGTCCCCTCGATCCGGTCGGCGCCCGCCATGACGCCGAACTCGGCCGCCGCGACGCCGGTGCCGCGGTCGTTATGCGGGTGCAACGACAGCACCACGCAGTCGCGTTTCGAGAAGTTGCGGTGCATCCACTCGATCTGGTCGGCGTAGACGTTCGGCGTCGCCACCTCCACTGTCGCCGGCAGGTTGATGATCGTCTTGTTGTCGGGCGTCGGCTGCCACACATCCATGACCGCCTCGGAAATCTCCATCGCATACGGCAACTCGGTCTGCGTGAAACTTTCCGGCGAATACTGATGAATGATCTTGGTGTCCGGCACCGTCGAGACCAGTTCCTTGATCAGCTTGGCCCCGTCGACCGCGATCTTGGTAATCCCGGCCTGATCGAGATTGAACACCACGCGACGCTGCGTCGTTGACGTCGAGTTGTAGAGGTGCACGATCGCCGTCTTCGAGCCTGCGATCGCCTCGAACGTGCGGCGGATCAGTTCCTCGCGCGACTGCGTCAGCACCTGGATCACGACATCGTCCGGGATCAGACCCTCATCGATGATCTTGCGGCAGAACGCGAAATCCGTCTCGGATGCCGCCGGGAAACCGATCTCGATCTCCTTGAAGCCCATCTCGCAGAGCGCCTTGAACATGCGCAGCTTGCGCTCGGGCCCCATCGGCTCGATCAGCGCCTGGTTGCCATCGCGCAGGTCGACGGAGCACCAGGTCGGGGATGTCTCGATCACCTGGCCGGGCCAGGTCCGGTCGGGCAGATCGATCGGCGTAAACGGTTTGTATTTTTCGATTGGCATTACGGGCATTGGAAAAACCTTTGTTGGTCGTCTTGAAGCATTGAGCCGTTCGACAACCGAGAGTTCCTGCGCAGCACGTATCTCATCCACCGCTCAAACGGGCCCGGTCGCATCGTATGCGCACCGGTTGGATTTCTGTCTTCGATAGTTGGGAGATCGTGAAAACGCGCTCTTCGGCTGCATGTCGACTGAGTTGCCTGGACAAGGTCCGGCACATCCCGACGTATTCAATACGCCGGGCTCGTAAGTCGAAGGCTCAGGAGCCAATGTGCAATCACCGAAATCATCGTCTTAACGTGCTTTTACGGCGCGCAAGGCGCCCAACGCGACAGTCCTTAGCGCAATTCGTCGGCGTTTAAAACCCTCAAAAGCACAACATCCGTTTGCCGCGGGGTCAAACCGGTGCTCAGATGGTCAGCACGCCCTCGCTGACGCGCACCGCATGGCCACCGATACGCAGCCCCGTCAAGGCGCCGCCCTCGACTTCCACCGACAGTTCGATCTGGCTTGGTCGGCCCATTTCGTAACCCTGTTCGATATGGCGCTTGTGCAGGCCGTCCGGCAATTGGTCGAAGTGGTGCACGACGCCGGCGAACGCCGCCGCTGCAGCACCTGTCGCCGGATCCTCCATGACACCATGGCCGGGGGCGAACATCCGCGCACGGTAGTGTGCTTCGGCATGGCCCGGCTGATTGCAATAGAAATAGCCTTCCTTGATGGAAATCGCATCGAACACCCGGTTCCAATGCGTCATGTCCGGCGCCGCCTTCGCGAGGACGTCGCGCGATCCGACCGGCACGCAGAGGATGCGAACACCCGCATCAAAAATCGTCGGGCGGTGATTGGCATATCCGATCTCGCCGGGGATCAGTCCGACGGCCATGGCGATATCAGTGGTGTCCGGCACACGGCTTTCCATCGCCGGTATCTTGGGGCCGTCGAACTCGGCGAATGAGCCCTCGCCCGGCGTCGCGGCGATGCGGACACCGGCACGCACAACGCCGACCTGCTCTTCGAGCACCACGAGGGCGTCGCGGCCACCACCCGTCTCTACGGCCCTCAGTTCACCGAGCAGCACCGCCGTGCCAACCGTCGGATGCCCGGCAAAAGGCAATTCCGCTTTCGGCGTGAAAATGCGGAGCCTGGCCGAGTGCGCGGGCCCCTCGGGCTTCATGACGAATACCGTCTCGGACAGGTTGAACTCTGCCGCGATGGTCTGCATCATCTCGGCGCTGAGGCCATCTGCGCCGAGCACCACGGCAAGCGGATTGCCGCCGAAGCGCGAGCGCGTAAAGACGTCCAGCGTGTGGAATTTGAGCTCCATGTGGAAGCTCTCCTTTCGTGTCGTGAAGTGATGAGACCGCCTTGATCCTTCTACATGCCCAATAGATGCGTCGTCAGCAAGCGTGCAAACGGAGTCGACGGCAGCCGGTCCAGCTCGGAAGCCTGGTAAACGACGCGCGGTGCACGCAGTTCAGGCCGCTCTTGGGCCGCGAGGAAGCGGTCGACCCGCTCAACCAGCTCTGCGCCTGTCTGGTTGCTTTGAAACACGCTTGTCACCGCGAGATAGGGCGGCACGTGCGCCAGCAGGAAACCTGGTCGCCGGACCAGCTCCCGCGCCGTCAGGCCGGTTTCTTCCTCGAGTTCGCGTGCCGCGGCACCGGCCAGATCGAGGGCGCCGCCAGCGCCGGCATCGCGAGCGTCGAGGAGCCCGCCCGGCGCGCCAAACAGCCCCGCGTTCAAGGTTCCATCGACGGATTGTGCAAGCAGCACGCCGCCGTCGCGCGATCGCACCACCGCGGTCGCAAACGCCTCGCTATAGGGCGCAGCCGCCGCACCGGCATCGCGCCAGTAAAGGTAAGCGGCAAACTTCGCCGACACGGACCGGCCAATCAGCACGTCCTCATCAATCGACCATTGCTCTATGACGAACACGTCGCCGTTGAACAAACTCGGGTTGCGCGAGACGGCGGTGGCCCAATTCTCCGCGATCGCCGTCGCATGCGCGCTGGCAAACCGCCAAGACGTCCCGGATGCAACCAGTCGGCAATCTTCAAGTTCACGCACATACATGCCGACGGCCTTTGCCTCGTGCCCTCGTCGAAAAATTGTTAACGAATACGCATATCTTTATCATCCAATATTCATCCAATTGTTCAGCAACGATGGCGGGATCGTGTCGGCTTTTTTCGCCGATGAGTATATTAACACACGCTAAGCACCTCAATTTATTACGATTTGTTACGTCGCAAAGTGATCGTTGATCGGTGGAGTATCGATGTTTTCGCCACACCGAAACCATATTTTGGCAGCCATATCGCTTTCATCGAAGGGACGTTGCTTAAGTTGCACATGACGACGGAAGAGCCTTCGGGGGTGACCGTCTCATCAGTCAGATAAAAAACCGCGGCGTCAGCGTCGTACACAAGACACCGCGAAATGGTTGGGTCGGGGCACTTGCTGTTCAGACCCCGACCGGTCGGTGAGGGTTCCCCGCTTCCTCACCGATCGGCCCTTTATCCTCCGCCAGTTGCCTCTCGGCGGAGACTTGGAACTACCGGATGGTCCGCTCCGTTGCACCGCCACACACCTCCCTCCCCAATGTGATGGAGTGGACCTCCGGTAGGCAATTTCCGATCAATTGAACGCCATCACCGCACAGACGACGATCAGAACACCGCTGCCCAGCATGCCGGTGGTAATCTGGCGCATCAGCGGCATTGGTGGCGGCACGCCGTCGGCGATCGCCTTGGCACCGGTTGTGCGCGCCGTGATCACCAGGCCGGTCAGCACAACGACCAGCACCAACTTCGCCAGGAACCAGCCGGACAGCGCCGTGACGTCATATTTCAGCAGCGTGAGCGCGACGCCGGTGATCCAGAGCAGCGCTACCGCCATCACGCCATAGGCGCCGAACGCGCGGCCGAGCGGCCCGAACGCCGGTCGCGCCGCCGCATCCAGTCCCCCGGCGTAGCCCATGGTGACCAGATTGGCCGTCGTCATACCAAGCGCCACCGCCAGGCTCAGCAGGTGCACAACTTTCAGGATTTCGACCACGTCAGCTTCTCCTCGCCACGGTGCACTGCACCAAAAAAGGGCCGGCGCAACGCACCGGCCCCAACCACGTCCACCATCCGCGCCCGTGAAACAGTTTCACGTGAATCAGTCCCGTGAAACATCTTGGGGCCGACGCCGCGCCAGCGCAGTTCTCAATCAAGTTCCCGAAGATGGGTGAAGTTCTTGACATTCAGTCCCCGGCTCAAAGCAACGTTGTAAAGCGGAACGTCATCCGTAAGCAGAACGATGTCGTCTTCGTCATTGAGCACAGCAAGCCAGACGCAGTCCGTGAGTCCCAGATGCGCAAACTCTGGATCATCTGTGACATCGCAACTCGGACGAATGATCTCGATCGCTCCGTGTATTGATAGAATCAGGTTTTCGCGAATTCGGTGCTCCCAATCTCCCTTAACGCCGAATGTGCATATGTTCGACACTTCCGTCCAAACATTTGGTGTCGAGATCAAACGATCAGCCTGCTCAAGATACGACCGCAAGACAACCCAATCGTCTTGCGTATAGCTCTTCAATCGCTTGCCGACCGCATCACCAATCGCGCTGCCGATCACAAACAGCAAGAGCAGATTGGTATCAAGCGCAATGCCCGTCATACGGTCAGCGGCGCGACAGGCATCCTCTCATGATTGCGCAACGAGACGATTTTCTCGGTGTCGTCGTCAATGCGAACCGTCTTGTAGTGCATACGAAAATGGGGCTTCGGCTTGTTGTTCAAAACCAGGTCGACCTTCGACGGCGGCTCACTGCGCAACAACCCGACTGTGACGCACCATTGGCCCTCTTCTTCGTCGAACCAAACTTCTTCGAGACGGAGTTCCTCTCCTTCGAACAAGTCGGCCGCATAGGCCTTCGCGGCCCTCACGGCTTGTTTCACGTCCATAGCACCCTCCTGCGAGACGGAACGGGACGCGACCTGACGGCCGCGCCCCAAAGTGCCCCGCCAGAGCTTACTAGTTCCGTTCCTTGTCGACCAGCGCGCCTTCGCTGATCCACGGCATCATGCCGCGC
>JBPCVZ010000377.1:0-25011 GCA_051010015.1 Hyphomicrobiaceae bacterium | reverse complement strand
ACGCTCAACCTGTCGGAAGCCGCATCGCAGGTCGAAGCCGGTGACATCTGCCCGTTGATCGTGCTCGGCACGGATCGCATGAAGCCGATCCCGAAGGCGAAGACCGGCAAGGAACTCGGCATCGATGTGGTGCTCTCGACGGTGCGTGGTTTCGTGACCCATGCCAAGACCGATGGTGCCAAGGTTGCGACGCTCGAGAAGGGCCTGATGAAGGCCATGAAGCACAAAGTCTACCAGGCTTATCTCGAAGCATCCGGTCTCGACAGTACGTCACCAGCCGATTCGAAGGCCTGGGGTGCCCAGATCAAATCGATGATCAAGGAGTTCGAGCCGGCCATCAAGGAAATGGGCCTTAAATAGGCGGACGCTATGGCTTCCGATACCGAGACAACTCAGGAAGGGGCTGCGCCGCAAGCGCGGCCCCTTGCGCTTGTCGACCTGCTCGTTCCGGGGTTGATATTCGCGTTCTGTGCAGTCGTCGTCTATCTGGCCCTGCATCTCGATAAGGCGCCGCCGATCTTGATCGGCGAAGCCATGCAGCCTCGCAGCTTCCCGATCTTCCTGATGGTGCTGATCGCGCTCTTGAACGCGTTCCTGATCTGGCAGATGGCCAACGGCAATGCGATGCCGCGGGTGTCGCAGCCACCGACCACCTGGATCAGCATGGCCCTGATGCTCGTCTTCTACGTGCTGACGACCTACGTCGATATGTTCGTGGCCTTGATCGTGGTGATCTTCGTGATGTGCCTCGTGTGGGGCGAGCGAAGGCTGTGGTTGGCCGCATTGGTTGCCCTCGTCACGCCGGCGTCGGTCTTCTTTCTGTTCGACCTGGTCCTCAGGATCCGCTTTCCGCGCGGCGTCCTCACCAACCTCTACTACGGATAGCGCATCGTGACCGAAGCGATCATCGCAATGGCATCGGTTGTCACCGATCCCTATCTGCTGTTCCTGATCCTCGCGACCACCATCATCGGTGTCATCATCGGCGCGCTGCCGGGGCTCGGTGCGACGACCGGGGCGGCCCTGCTGCTGCCGTTCACGCTGACGATGGATCCCGTGCACGCGATTGCGGTGCTCTCCACGATCTATGTTTCGGCGACATTCGCCGGGTCGATCACGGCGATACTGATCAACACGCCGGGCACGTCGGCGGCGGCTGCGACCTGTCTGGATGGCTATCCGATGGCGCAGCGTGGCGAAGCCGGTCGCGCACTCGGGATTGCGGTGGTCTCGAGTACGATCGGTGGAATTTTTTCGGTCATCGTGCTGTGCATCGCAGCGCCGTTGCTGGCGCGCGTTGCTTATGAATTCCGCCCGCCTGAATATTTCGCGCTGACCTTGTTCGGCCTTTCGATGCTGGCCAGCATCTCGGCAGGCGGTGCGGTCAAGAACCTGATCGGCGGTCTGTTCGGTGTCTGGCTCGCAACGATCGGCGCGGATAAATCAACCGGCATCGAACGCTTCATGTTCGGTGATTACAATCTTTATGAAGGGCTGCATTTCGTGCCCGTCATGATCGGCCTGTTCGCCATGTCCGAGCTGCTCGTGCAGTCGACCCGGCTCAACTTGATCGTCGAGACGATTGCCATGAAGGCGGTGCAGCTGCCGACCATGGCGGACTACCGGAAGATCTGGAAGACCATTCTGCGATCCTGCGGCATCGGCACGTTCATCGGTGTCTTGCCGGCCGAAGGCGCAACCGTCGCCTCGATGATCGGTTATTCCGAGGCGCGGCGCTGGTCGAAGAACAAGGACGAGTTTGGCAAGGGTGCCGTTGAAGGCATCGCCGGTGCGGAGGCCGCGAACAATGCCGCGACCGGTGGCGCCATGGTGCCGACCATGGTGCTCGGTATTCCCGGCAGCGGCACGACCGCGGTCATTCTCGTCGGCCTGCTCGTGCACGGCCTGCGCCCGGGGCCGTACCTGTTTACCGAACAGGTCGACAAAGTCTACGCGATCTTCGGCGCGATGTTCGTTGCCAACATCATGTTCCTCGGCCTCGGCCTTTATGCCGCGAAGCTGTTTGCCCGGGTTTCGCTGGTGCCGACCGCGATCCTGTGGCCGATCGTGTTCTCGCTGTCCGTTATCGGTGCCTATGCTCTCAACCAGTCACTTCAGGATGTCTGGATCGTCATGATCTTCGGCATCATCGGCTATTTCATGCGCCGCTTTGGCTTCGCCGTCGCACCGGTCGCGATCGGGCTCATTCTCGGTGAAATGGTCGAGACGAATTTGCAGAACTCGCTGAAAATGTTCGATGGCCAGTGGTGGCTCATCATGACCCAGCCACTTGCTGCGTTTTTCCTCGTCCTCGCGTTTCTGGGTCTGTGCGGTCCCGCCCTGTTCGGCTGGTTTGCGAAGCGCAGCGCCTGATCCACACGGTTGCACTTTGCATGGCAACCGTTGTTGCGCGGTGCGCTATCTGTCTCGGCAGGCTGCGATACGTCGCGGGCTCGCATCGCACGGTGGTCTTGAATTGAAACGATGCACGTCACACAGGCATTTTGCTGCTATACAAGCTGTAATGGAGGCGGTCGGCTAAGATCAGGTGCACGGACCCGCCGGGCAGCACGTTGCTTGCAAACAGGCTCGATAAGTCCTGCCCCCCACCATGATCTTGACTGTATCTGGATTCGATCGAACCGGGCACGCGCGTCGAGCGTTGCACGACATGGCATCGTCGTGTCGCCGGTTTGCATAAGTGAGGAGGAGTGTCATGACCCAGTTCGCCTTGGCCCATGCGGCCGACGGAACGGCGCGAGAGCTCGCAGCGCAATGCGCGACCCAATTGAACGGCGATGAGGATCACACCCTCGGGTTCATCTATGTCACGGAGCGATTGGCTTCATCGCTCGATGACATCATTGAGATCTTGAAAGCCCGCACGCCTGTGCAGAATTGGGTCGGGACGGTCGGCTTCGGGATATGTGCAACGGCGAACGAGTATTTCGAACGCCCGGCCGTCGCAATTCTGACCGGGCGCTTCAGCGATGATGAATTTCGTCTCATCGCGCCGATGAGCAGCCCTTCCTCGATTCAGGACCGCGCCAGCGACGGCTTTGCCGCGGCGATGGGTATCGTTCATGTCGATCCGCGCAATCCGAAAGCCATCGACCTCGTGTCATCGTTTGCGCACGACAGCGGGGCGTACCTCGTCGGCGGGCTGACCTCCGCGGAGTCGACCTTTGCGCAGATCGCCAACGGCATCGTAGACGGCGGCCTGTCGGGCGTTCAGATCGGCGGCAGGCGGCAGGTGACCTTCGGCCTCACCCAGGGATGCTCGCCGATCGGGCCGCCGCATCGGATCACAAAGGGGCAAGGCAATGTGCTCGCCGAGCTTGACGGTCGTCCGGCCCTCGATGTGTTGTACGAAGAGGCCGACATCACGGCCGGCGCGGATCCGCGTCACGGTCTGGCGAATCTATATGTCGCGTTGCTCGTCGACGGTTCCGACCTTGGTGACTATCTCGTGCGCCATCTCGTCAGCATCGACCCGAACAAGGGCATGATCGCCATTACGGACAACGTCTCCGATTGCCGGCAGCTGATGTTCGTGCGCCGTGACGCGGACAATGCAGACCGCGACCTCCAGCGCATGCTGGACGATCTCGAGGGACGGATGTCGGTGCCGCCGAAAGCAGGGCTCTACTTCTCCTGCGTTGCGCGCGGCCCGCATCTGTTTTCAGAGCCGGCCCACGAGATGAACGCGATCCGCGAACGTCTCGGCGACATACCGATCGTCGGCTTCTACGGCAGCGGAGAAGTGTGCAACGACCGCATCTATGCCTACACCGGCGTGCTGACCTTGTTTCATTGAGCGGCGCCCGCTGCCTATCGATCATGCAGTGCTCCGGCGCACCGCCGCGTCGCTACGGTCGGCAAAGCCCGGCACCAGCTCCAGGCCGATGCCCGGTGCGTGGGATGGCGTGATGTAGCCGTTCTCGATCAGCGGAAGCTCGGTGGCGATATCGCGATAGTAGCCGCGGGTGAAGGCGCGCACGGTCTCCTGGACGAGCCCGTTGCGCGACGCACAAACGAGATGCGTGCTCGCCGCCAGCGTGACCGGCCCGACGCAATCGTGCGGCGCGATCGGGCGTTCATAGGCTTCGGCGATCGCGGCGATCTTGCGGCCCTCCGTCAGGCCGCCGATCCAGCACAGATCAAAGTGCGCGACATCAATCGCGCCGCGCTCGAAGGCTTCGAGATACCAGGTCTTGGTTCCGAGGTTCTCTGATCCCGTGACTCGCGCGCTGGTCGCCTGCTTGAAGCGCGCGAGGTCGTCGAAGCGGTGCATCGGCACCGGGTCCTCGTGCCAGTAGACATCGAAATCGTCGAGCGCGCGGGCGATCTGGCTGATCTGCGGCAGGCGCCACAGCCCGTGATATTCCATCATGATGTCCATCTTGTCGCCGGCCGCCTTGCGGATGCGCTCGACAACCGAGACACCGGTGCGCAGGTCTGCCAGCGAGATGTGATGGCCGCTGCTCTGCATCGCAAACACATCGAACGGCCAGATCTTCATGCCGGTGATGCCCTCGTCAAGCAGCGACAGCGCCAGGTCTTCCGGTGCGCCCATCTGCGCTTCGAGGTCTTCGTATATCGAAAACTGTCGACCGGTCGCCGTCCCGTGCTGCACGACCTTGGTATTGGCGCCGTCGCGGGCAACCCGGTTATAATCGGCGCTGGCGCAGGTGTTGTAGATTCGGATCTTGTCGCGGCACAGGCCGCCGAGCAGCTGCCAGACGGGTTGGCCGAGCGCCTTGCCGAACAGGTCCCACAAGGCCAGGTCAACGGCCGAGTTGCCGCGCATCTCGATACTGCGCGAGGGATAGCCGGCAAAGCGGTTGCCGACGGTTTCCATCAAGGCGTGGTGGTGGCGCTCGATATCGAGAGGTGACTTGCCGAGCAGGTAAGGCGCGCAGGTCTCGTGAATGTAGGCCGCCGTTGCCTGGGGATTGCGCGCCGTCTCGCCGACGCCGATCAGCCCTTCATCGGTTTCGATGCGCAACCAAAGAAAGTTGGAGAACGCCTCGACCTGGATCGTCTCGACGGCGGTTATTTTCATCGTTGCGCGCTCCGCAATGTCTCGGTCGGCTGCTGTCGAGCCATGGGCAGAAGTGCCAGCTGCCTGCCCTCCATAATCACGCCCGGCGTGCGGCACGTGGGCTATCGTCCATCTGCCGGATCAGGTGGTGGTTGAGGCGCTCGGCCAGCTCCGCGCGCGTCGCCGCATGGGTGGTGCTGTCCCAAAGATTGTGCGTTTCGCTCGGATCGTTTTCGAGATCGTAGAGCTCGCCCCAATCCTGCCCGGCATAGACCGTGTAGCGCCAGCGGCCGGTGACCAGGGCGCGCACACGCGGCGGCGCGTCGAAGCCGAGCCGCGCCATGCCATCGTTGTATTCGATGAGCAGTTCATCGCGCAGGTCGTCCGAGCCCGCGACATTGGCGAGCAGGCTTTGGCCCTGGACGCCGAAGTAGGGCGCCAGCCCGGCGCGCTCGAGGATCGTCTGGCCAATGTCGACCGTGCTCGCGAGGGCATGTGAGACACGCGGCTGGCGATCGTCCGGGTCGGACCAGATAAACGGCACCCGCGTGATACCGCGAAACGGCAGCGATCCCTTGAGCAGCATGTTGAAATCGCCGAGGTAGTCGCCGTGGTCCGAGTTGTAGCACACGACGGTGTTGTCGAACTGCCCGGTATCGCGCAGGCAGGCCATGATGGTGCCGACGGCATCGTCGACACAGGCCATCATGCCGGCGGTCAGCGCCATCGCCTCGCGCAGCTCCTGATCACCGAGCATCATCGCGGTTTGCGGCGAGTGCTGGCCTTTGCCGTCCTGCCAGTTCTCGTGCATCCAGCGCATCGGCGGTGTCGGATTGTGATGCGCCGAATAGGGCAGCGTTACCTCGAAGTCGTCCGGCGCATACATGTCCCAGTACTTGCCCGGTGGATTGAACGGGTGGTGCGGGTCGGGAAACGAAACGAAGGCAAAGAACGGCTGGTCCGCGTCGCTGCGCGATTGCAGGTAGTCGACGGCGCGACCGGCGACGTAGGCGGTCGGATAGAGCTCCTCCGGGATCGGTGTGCGATAGGCCTGCGGGCAGGAATAATTGTGCGCCAGCTGGTTGGCCTTGTCGTGCAGTTCGCGCCAATTGGGCGCCTGCTCGCGAAACCACTGCCGATAGTGCCCGCCGCAACGGTCGCCGTGCTGGGTGACCATGTCGACGTGCCGGTAGCCATAGTAGGGCACATCGAATTCATAGCGCCCGTCGCTGGCGTAGCGGCCGGGCTCTTCCTGGGCATAGTTTCCCTTATCCGGTTTCCAGGCCTCGGCGATCGGGCCGGTCGTCACGCTGGCACTCTGCTCGGCGGGAATATCGCTGAACGGCTGCAGGTGGCTCTTGCCGATGGCGGCCGTGTGATAGCCGCCGGCGGCGAGCACGTCGACGAAGGTATTGGCTGACAGCGGCAGCGTGCAGCCGTTGTACCGCAGGCCATGCACACTCGGGTAGCGCCCGGTCATGAGGCTCGCACGATTGGGCATGCACACGGGCGAGGCGACATGGAAATTGTCAAACCGCGTGCCGCCTTCGGCAATCGCATCGATGTGCGGCGTCCTGAGAACGGGATGGCCGTAACATCCCAGCCAGTCCGCGCGCTGTTGGTCTGTAATGATGAACAGGAAGTTCGGTTGCTTTGCCATGCCGGTGTCCGTTCTCGTGCGTGTCTTGCGATGTTAGCACCGGTGGCGCGGGTGCGTCACCGAAAGTGCTGGCAACAGGATAGACACAACGGCGGCAATCGGTGCCCAAGGGACTGATGGTTGCCCGCGAACAGTTGCGATCTAATGCCTTGTTCAGGGTAAATGACCGTTGCACAGTATGCGCGAGCGAGAGCAGACATGAGGTGAACGGATGCCGCGACAGCAGATCACATCGGACAAGATCGGGCCGCCGAGCGGCCATTTCAGCCAGGCGACGATGGTCGAGGCGCAGGGGCGCCTGGTCTTCATTTCCGGCATGTTGGCCAAAGGGGGGGATGGCAAGCTCATCGGCGTCGGCGATGTCGAGGCGCAGACCCGGCAGGTGTGTGAGAACCTCAAGGCCGCGGTCGAGGTCGCCGGCGGGACGCTGGAGGACATTTGCCGGGTCGACGTCTATGTGCGCAACATGGAGCACTTCGACACCATTCACAAAGTGCGGCGCGAGTATTTTTCGGCGCCGGCACCGGCGTCGACGATGGTCGAGGTCACCAAGATGACGTCACCGGAGGCGCTGATCGAGATCAATGCCATCGCGGTCGTGCAGTAGCGACGCCTGGCGTGGTTCGGTGCAGTAAAAGACAAATTCCAGCTGGTGCAATCACCGGGAGAACACGATGCAGGACATGGCCGCTGACAAACGCGCGTTGAAGGTGCTGAGCGAGGCGCAGACCGAGTCGTATCGGGAAAACGGATACCTCGGCCTCGACTCGTTCGTCGACGACACATGGCTGGCAAAGTTGCAGCAGGTCACGCAGAGCATGGTCGATGAGAGCCGCTCGGTGACGCAGTCGAACGACAAGTTCGATGTCGAGCCGGATCACACGTCCGAAAACCCGCGGCTGCGCCGCCTCATGAAGCCGCAGGATCATGACCCCGTCTATGCCGATTTTGCCATGGGCGGCCCGATCGTGGACATCGCCGAGGACCTGCTCGGCCCCGACCTCAAGTTTCATCACGGCAAATTGAATTTCAAATGGTCGGGCGGCGGCGCCGAGGTCAAATGGCACCAGGACATTCCGTTCTGGCCGCACACTGCCTACAACGTCCTCACGATCGGTGTGGCGCTCGATGACATCGATGATCAGATGGGGCCGATGGGGGTTGTCGCGGGCAGCCACAAGGGACCCGTCTACGATCACTACACGCGTGATGGCAACTGGTGCGGCTTTATCGACGAGGCGGATGTCGCAGGGATCGATCTTGGCAAAGCCCATTACCTGAAGGGCCCGGCCGGCAGCGTGACCGTGCATCATTGCCGTGCGGTGCATGGCTCGATGCCGAACATGCACCCGACGCGGGCGCGACCGTTCCTGCTGTTTGCCTATTCGGCGGCGAACTGCCTGCCGTTGATGCCCCACAACCAGCAGAGCCGCTATGACGGCGCCATCGTGCGCGGGCGCCATCCGGACTACCCGGTGTTCGAAGGCGAGCCATGCAAGCTGCCGCCGATGCGATCGAAAATGTCGCGGTCGATCTTTCAGGCACAGCAGGGGATGTGACAGCGCGGCCGCTCCGGCCCGTGAGTGTCAAAAGCCGCGTGTGATGCAACCGAGAATAAAGAGCACGTTGGCGGCAAGCAGGAGCCAGTAGCCCTGGTCGCCAACGAACGGAATGGTGATGCCGAACTTCGTCAGGATGCCGGCAACAACCAGCGCAAAGGCGATAAAGAACGTCAGGATGTTCGGCGGCTTGATCAGACCCATGCGTCCTCCTTTCGCTGACGGCGCCGGCGGGGCAGCATCGCAAGCGGTTTCAACGCCGAATCGGCGATGTCGTTGAAATTACCACGTTGCGTCGGAATCGGCAGCCTTCGTCAGCGGCCGCTCAAGACTTGCCATCGAACCAGACGCCGGTGCCGATCGCGACGATCTCGACGGCGCCATCCGTGATCACCGGGTGCGATACGCGCAACCCGACGACGGCATCGTAACCCTCTTCGATCGCGCGCTCCTGCAGCGTTTCAAGGGCGCGCTCGATCGTCCGGTTGAGCAGTTCTTCATAGCGCAGCATCTTGCCGCCGAGTGTGTTGGTGACCGCCTCGCGCAGGTCGCGCAGGACGTTGGCGCCGCTGACGGCGGTGGCGTGCAGCACATTGCCATGGCGTATCGCGGTGGCACCGAGCGTGTCTGTCGTCACCATTTGCATAGGGCGCGCGGCCGGCGATTTTGATGGCGACCTGGTCATGATGTGGCCGCTGCCTTGCCACGGCGACGGCGGCGGCCGAACAGCAGCGAACGCAGCATCATCAGGAAGAACAGCGCGATAAATCCGGCAGCGACGACAATCGCCGGATGCTTCTCCCAGATCAGGATCGGACTGACCTGTCCCTCCCACACCAGTTGGGTGTGGCGCAGGATCGTCATGACGTCGAGCAGGGGCGTCTCGGAGAGCATCATGCCGACAGCGGCGGTCTGGTCGCGGCTGGCGAGGATGGCATCGCGCACCCGTGCGCTGGAGAGGCTGCGCATGCGGGCGGGGCTGCCGGCAACGACCCGTAAGACCCGCTGACTGGCATCCGAGCCAAGCCCGGTCAGATAGCCCGACAACGTGTTGAGTTCGGCTTCCGTCAGGCTGCGCGACAAATTGATGAGCTTGGCACTGTCCAGTTCCAGGAGAACGTCGCGCGCTTCCCGCGTGATACTGGCAACGCGGGTTATCGCCAGGCGGTCGTCGAGCGCCAGGATGCGGGCAAGGCTTGCTTTTGACAGCTCGTCCGGCTTGGCGCGCTTATGGATATCCAGGGCAATCACCTTGTCGAGCTTGTCGCCGGCAAGTGCCGTCCAGGCGAGCGCCTGCGGCAGCGATTGCTGTTCGCGGGCAATCTGCATGCCCGCTTCCGGCATCTTGTTGAGGGCGATGTGGAGTGTCCCGTCATTGAGTCGTTTCGGGATGGCGCCTTCGCCCTCCTGCTTGAGAACGATCGCGACGATCTCATCGAGGCGTGGCAACTGAGCCGGCCGGGCGGCATCGAGAAACGTCTTGAACGCCGCATCCTGTTCGGCCAGCTGCACTACCTTGGCGTGTGCGCGGCGGAAATCATGCCAGATATCGACGATCTTGTCGGCGGTGCGCGATGCCAGTTCGTCGAGGTGACCGTTGATTTGCTCCTTGATCGACTTCGCCAGTTCCTCGCGCACCTTGGCCTTGCTGCCCGATGACTTCATCTCGGTGCCGACGATCGGCAGCACGCCGTGTCGCAGCTCCCAGAACTCCTTGGCTATCAGGACGATGCCGACGCCGCCGGCAACGACTGAAACGAGACGACCGAGAATTGAGCCGATCATGCGCTGGCCGATGCGCTGGGCCATGCGGGCCATCTGGCGACGGACGAGGAGGAGCACGGCGCCGGTGATGCCGGAGGACGTTTCGAGCAGGACGCGGCCGCTACTGACCTGGGCCTGATTGGCTTTCGGGTCGATCTGGAAGGCGGCGCTGGCGTCCTGGTTGACCGATCGGGCGACGGTCGAGCCGTAGCGGGGGCCGAGATAGGCCGTCAGGCAGCGCTGAGCGGGCAGGGCGGCATCCGCGGTCGTCAGCACGATCGCGCGGCCGATCTCGCGCCCGACGTTGTTTGCCAGCTCCTCGAGGGCGCTTTTCATCGCCTCCGACCGGTAGGCGCGTTCCGCGGTGGCCCGCGCCAGTTCCTGGGCCTGCTTGCGGTAGGCCAGGGATTTGAGCAGATCGCTCCAGGCGGTTTCCTCGCGGACCTGCGCAACGGCGATATCAACGCGCTGATCGACGATGGTGTCGAGGCCGCCGGCACGCCATTGGTCTGTGACGATGGCATCGTAATCCAGGTCCGCGGTGCCGGCTTGCAGGGCCTTGAGCGTGATCGTGCGGATGGCTTTGCGGAAGGCCATTTCCTCCGTTGTCTGACAGTTTTGGTAATCCTGACGAGAAAACTCCGTGCTGGCGCCACTATTCGCACGCAGCAGCGTCGACTGACCTTGCTGGGCC
This sequence comes from Hyphomicrobiaceae bacterium, assembly GCA_051010015.1. Lineage (GTDB taxonomy): Bacteria > Pseudomonadota > Alphaproteobacteria > Rhizobiales > Hyphomicrobiaceae > CAJQQK01. The sequence continues at coordinate 14,290 of JBPCVZ010000377.1, read as the reverse complement.
CAGACGGGGGCGATTTGCGCCATAACCAGCGCGAGCGCGCTTATTCCGGAAATTCCACGACGTACGAGGGCCAACTCGAACTCCTTCTTCGGCGGCGATGGTGTGATGTGACCGCTCTCCCATACGGAGTGTTCGTGTGGTTAATGGGGCCAGCCGAGCGAATTGCGCAGAATGTGATTTTCTGGAGCATTTTGGTTGCTGCGACAACCTGCCTCACGTCACAATTTATAACGCAACTCGATATATGCCCGGATTAAAACGCGAGGCATAGCGTTAACTCATAATCGTGAAAGGGATTTTCAATTCCCCGCGAATAATTTCAATTAGCGATTGGAAAAGTCCATGGTTAATTGGTGTTTAGGGCACCGTTTTTGCAGGGACTTTTCTGACCTGATGGAATACGGATACAATCTTGCACGTGTGCTCTGGCCCGTCGTCATGGCGAACAGACTGGCAACTTGGTGCGCCACGCAAGTCCGGACAATCAGGCGTCAATGTGCCGCCCGTCGGGGTCAAAACCCTGACGGAACAAGGCAAATGCCGGATTGTTGAGCGACTTGTGGGGTTGCGTTCCCGTTGGCCGCCTGTTAGGACCCGCCGCCGAGGGATGTAATAGTTCATACACGACGATAATGAGCGTAAGTAACAATATGAATACGCTGGGTAATACTCGGAACGAAGAAGGCCAGCTAATGCTGCAGGGGGGGCGCACCGGGTTTCTCCTGATGCACGGCCTCGGCGGCACGCCTGTCGAACTTCGCTTTGTGGCGCAAGGGCTCAATCGGGCCGGTTATACGGTGCTTTGCCCTTTAATGACGGGACATGGCGGCTCCGACTTGATGCTGAGCGCGACCAGTTGGAAAGACTGGGTCGCATCCGCGGACGCGGCGCTCGACCGTCTGCGCGAGAGCTGCGATCACGTCATCATTGGCGGCTTGTCGGCGGGATCGCTCGTCGCGCTCCACGTGGCGGCTAAACGTCAGGATGAAGTCGACGGTATTGTGCTTTATTCGCCGACTTTCTGGCCAAATGGCTGGGCAATTCCGTGGTATTTTCCGGCTTTTCGCCTGATTACCCAGAAATGGTTCGCTAATCTAATCAGCCTCAGCGAACGCGCGCCCTATGGCATTAAGGATGACCGTATCCGCCGCTTTGTGCTCGAATCCTTGCAAAGTGGTGGTCGACCGCTGTCGGAGATATTCGGTCGCCGTGGCGGTACTGTCTTCGAGTTCAAGAAAATGGCGTCTGCGGCGCGACGCCTCCTCGGTCTCGTCGATAAACCGACCTTGATCTGCCATGCCCGCCAGGACGATCAATCGAACCTATCCAATGCAATGCTCGTTCAAAAGCACATGAAGGGGCGTGTCGAGACGCTGGTGCTCGATGACTCCTACCACATGATCACGCTTGACAGGCAACGTGTGCACGTTGTCGAACGCACGCTTGCCTACGCCGAGCGTCTCGAGCTTGGCACGACGGCACCGCGTACGATCGGCGGCAACAAGGCCGCCGGATCGCTCAACCTCGTCGCGAAGCCGACTGCCAGCTAGCTGATCCGTCCGCCCAGTGCTGCGACAAGACGGCCCGACTTTGTGTCGCCGGGCCTCGTTTCTCGTGTTCGGTCTAGGAGTTCGTCGTGCGACATTTGGCGAGGTTGGCCGGTGCCCGCCGCCAGATGAACGACCTGCCGAACAGGCGCGTGCCGAGATAGCCGGTGATACGCAACTGTTTGGCGCTCATTTTCTCGATCGCGACATTGTAACTCTTGCCGACTTTGGGATCATAGATCCGCCCGCCGTCCCACGAGCCGTCGTTTTGCGGTTGCACGCCCCAGATGATTTGCAGGCCGCAAATCGGCTTGCGCCGCCGCGCGGGGCTTGGATTGTAGGCGTCCCGCAGCGGCCTGCCGGCTTTGTTGACGGGTTGTCGCAGCCAGAATATGCGCCCACAAACACTGGGGCCGCATTGATAGACCTGCACGGCGGCTTTGCCGGTGTCGTCATACCAGACGCCCGTGACGTCGCTGGTCGCGTGTGCTGGCGCCATCGCCATGGCACCGGCTGCGGCGAGACCTGCGATGAGAAGACGCGCGGCTCTTGCAACTGGGCGCCCGTGGGAGCATTTAACGGGCGTGCGCTGCGGCGTACGTCGCGAAAGCTTTCGATAGCTGATCAAATTGGATCTCTTGGAGTTCATGCCTTAATCGCCTATCTTGTTTATGGACCGCTTTTGGCATCAGAAAGAGCTTCGTAGTATAAAATTGGGATCGTGGTTACCCTATGGCAACCAAGTTCACCTAAAACCTCACAAATGGGCGTAACATTCAGAATCTGTTTGCTATTCCCGATGCAGTCCTCTCGCAAATTCCGGTTTGGTGCGTAGAATGAACGGGCGCGAAGGATTATATCGGTTTCAAGATGAACCGACCGCGGTGGCAAATGCTGTGAAAACATGCGTTTGCCTTTATTACATAGTCTGAACAAGGCACGGTCCTTGCTGGGTTACACCGTTGGTGTCAGCTTGGATTTTCCTGTCAATGGTTGGGCTGAAATGCCTGCATCTGCAACCTGAACGCATAAGAACGGCCGTTGGAATGATCCTTACACTTGCGCTGCGTAATCTCTTCCATGATCGCATTCGGCTTGGCGTTACGCTTGTCGGCATTCTCTTTGCCGTCGTGCTCGTTGCCGTGCAGCTCGGGCTCTATGCGGGCACCAGCAAGATGATCGTCTCGATGGTCGAGAAGGCCAAGGGCGAACTCTGGATCGTGCCTTACGGTGCCGACAGCTTCGAGGGCTCCGGCATTCTCACGGGCAGTGAGCGACACGCGGCGCTATCGACACCGGGTGTCGCACGCGCCGTCCCGATCGTCGCATCGTTTTCCAAGTGGCAGCGGCCGGGCGGTGGTGAACAGCTCTGCGTGATCGTCGGCACGGATGCCGCCGACGACGGCCTGGCACCGTGGAACATCGTCGCCGGCAACCACGCGTCACTCAAGCTGCCTGACGCGGTCGCCATCGATCGGACCTACTACAAGGATCTCGGTGTCAACGGTCTCAACGCCACGGCCGAAGTGCGCGGCTCACGTGTACGGGTGACGGCGCTGACGCACGGCATTCGCTCGTTCACCACGACGCCCTATGTCTTCACGACCCTCAATCGCGCCCGCAGCATCCTCAAGATGCCGTCGGATGCCTCGACCTTCTACCTGATCCAATTGCAGGAAGGAGCCAGCCGCGATGCCGTCCAGGCGGAGTTGCGCCGCCGCCTGCCCGACGTCGAAGTCGTCACCAAGACCGAGATGAAGCGTCGCAGCATTGCCCACTGGTTGTTTGGCACCGGTGCCGGCGCGGCGCTGATTGGCGGGGCTCTGCTCGGCACGCTGGTCGGTACCGTGATCGTCGCGCAAACGCTCTATTCGAGCACCAAGGACCACCTCAACGAGTTCGCGACGCTGCGCGCCCTTGGTTCGTCGTCGGGCTACATCCACAAGGTCATCCTGGCGCAGGCCGCGCTCAGTGCGGTGCTTGGCTATGTGCTGGGCATGTCGATTGCGATGCTCGTCGTCTTTGTCAGTATCGACACGTCGTTCCCGATCATCATGACACCGCAGCTTGCCTTTGGCCTGTTCGCACTCACGCTGGTGATGTGTGCCGCCTCTGCGACGGGTGCGATCATGAAAGTAATGAAACTAGACCCGGCAATGGTGTTCAACAGATGACTACTCAACCTGTCGTCAACGTTCGCGGTATCGTCAAGGAGCTCGGTCAAGGCGCCGCCATGGTGCGCGCCCTCGACGGCGTTTCGCTGAGCCTCAATCCCGGTGAGCTGACGCTGCTCATGGGGCCATCGGGCAGCGGCAAGACCACGCTACTCTCGATCCTCGGCTGTATCCTGACGCCGACCGAAGGCAGTATCACGATTGCCGGCGAAGACACTGGCGGCCTCTCGCCGGAAGGCCTTGCGGATCTGCGCCGCCGGCACGTTGGCTTCGTGTTTCAGTCGTACAACCTGTTTCCGACGCTCAACGCGCTGGAGAACGTTCGACTGGCACTCGATGTGCGCGGCGAGAAGTACGCCGACACGGTGATCAAGGCCGAAACCGCGCTGCGCGAGGTTGGCCTGGCGCATCGCCTGCGCAGCTTCCCCGGCAGCATGTCTGGCGGGGAGCAGCAGCGCGTTGCCGTTGCCCGTGCGCTCGCCAGCCGCCCATCGATCATTCTCGCAGACGAGCCGACGGCGGCGCTCGACAGCGAAAACGGCCAGGCGGTCATGGAACTGCTTGCCGACATTGCCAAAGACGAAAGTCGTGCGGTGCTGGCCGTTACGCACGATCCGCGCACCCACGCCTACGCCGACCGCATCATCCGTATCGAGGATGGCAAGATCATCGACGACGAGCGCCGCGTCACATCCGGCGACAACGTTACCCGTTACGACCTCAAGAGAAAGCGTAAACTCCATGCCTAGTGCTGACTCTCATTCTCAGTCACGCGTCTTCGACAAGACCACGGTGACGCTCCTCGCTGTTGGCTTCGCAGCGATCGGCCTGACCGGTCTGGTTGTCAACCTGACGCCGGACAAGGCGCCGCTGTTGGCGGCAAATCAGGCCGGCACCCAAACCGCCGCGGCACCGACCGCGCCGGCCCGCCCGACCGCGAAGGTCGTTTGGGCAACAACGGCGCCTGGTCGCGTCGAGCCGAAGGGCGGCAGAGTACAACTGCGTACCGAGGTGAGCGGCCGGATCACGAAACTTCATGCCGGCGCAGCTGACACCTTGCGCAAGGACTATTTGATCGCTCAGCTGCGCGATGACGATGCGCTGGCGCGTCTCGTCCAGGCACGGGCAGAAGTCGCAGTTCGGCTGGGCGAGCGCGACGAGGATACGGAAGAGCCCGAGACCAACCAACTCGTGCTGGACCGGCGCAAAGCTTCGGACGAGCTGGCTGTCGCCGAGCGATCGGTACAAGCCAAGTGGGAGGCCTTCGACGCCACCTATCTCAAGCATCTCGCCGGTGGGGCCAGTGAAAAGGATGTCCAGGCGGCGCGCGCGGCGATCACGACCGCCGAAGAGGACGTGGCAAAGAAGGCCAGCGTCTTGGCGGACTTGAAGGCCACCAAGGACATGCCGTTGCCGACCCGTCTCGATTCCGGTCTGACACTCGCGCGTGGCGACCTGCGCCTCGCCGAGATCGCATACAACAACACCCGCATTCGCGCGCCGATTGACGGCACGCTGCTGCGCTTCGACGCCAAGGTTGGTGAAATGGCATCGCCATCGGGCCGCACGCCATTTGCGGTGTTCGGCGATATGTCCGCCATCCAGGTCACCGCGGAAGTGCAGGAGCGCGACATCAGCAAGGTGCGCGTCGGCCAGGCTGTCGTGGTGCGCTCAAACGCTTTTGGCGATTCCGAGTTCGCCGGCAAGGTGACCGAGGTGGCGCCGATGGTCGGGCTGCCGGGATTGCGTGCGCAAGGGCCTGGTCAGCAGCTCGATGCTGAGGTGCTCGAAGTCAAAATCGAACTGGAAGGCAAACCGCCGGTGATGCCGGGCATGCGCGTCGATGTCTTCTTCAAGGCCGAGCAACGCGTGTCAGCCGTTACAAAATAACTGTCAGGCTGGCGGGCGCGGCGCGTCCTTCTCCTGAGAATTCATTGTACAAAGGGCGCCTCATCCGAGGCGCCCTTTGTCGTTGAAGGCGGGGCGCGAAACGACCGTGCCGTGTGGTGACGTGGTTAGACCATGCCGCGTGCGGCTGCATCGACGTGCGCGCGCAGGTCGGGCGCAATGCCGAGGCGGTCGGCGAGCACGGCCAGGAACCGCTGCTCGGCGCCTGTGTCCGGCTCGATCGCGACACGCGCCGCCGTATAGAGCTGCAGCGCTTCGGTCTGGTTGCTGACGCCATTGACGAGATCATCAATGCTTGCCGGGTTGTTGAGTTCGTTGGCGAGGAACTCTTCGGCGCCGGCGTCGAGACCTTGTTGTGACAGCGCCCCGATCATCTGTTCCTGCTCGCTCGCCTCGATGCGCCCGTCGGCAGCGGCTGCCGCGATCATGCCGCGGATGTACGTCACGGCGGCGGCATCGCTGACTTCGTCGGCTTCGAAGCCGGTGCCGGCCGGGGCGGCCTCCGGTTCGACGGAGCCGGATTCCATCGGGCGGCCCTGGCTATAGTTCTGATAGGCCTTGTAGGCGAGCCCGCCGACGACGGCGAGCGCACCGAGCTTGGCAGCGCTCATTGCGATCGAGCGCCCGGTGCGCGTGCCAAAGACCAGGGCGCCGAGCCCGCCAAGGGCCGCTGCTGCACCGACCTTGTTGTTCGAGATGAAATCGGTGAGCTGGCCGAGCATGTCCTGTGCGTTGGCACCGCTGCCGCCCACCTTCTCGAGCATCTCGCGCATCGTGTCCTGCGCGTTCTGGCCCGCCTTGCCGGCGGCATCGCGGCCCTGACCGAAGACCTCGCCAAGCAGGTCACCGAGGTTGCCACCGCTGCCGCCACCGCCACCGCCTTGGCGGTCACCGACATCCGGCAGCTCGCGCATGCCGCCGGACGGCGCCTGGTCGCCGCGCTTTTCCTGTGTAAACTGGCGCAACAGGTCCTCGAGCGGATTGCTGCCCTGTGTGCCGCCGCCGCGTGAACCGGTCTCGCCGCCGGCGTTATCCTTGGGGCCGAACTGGCGCATCAGGTCTTCCAGGATATTGCCGCCGCCGCCACCCGATTGCCCCGCCGGCTGTGCCCGTCCGGCGCCACCCTGTTGGCCGCCTTCGGTGAACTGGCGCAGCAGATCGCCGAGATCGGGCATGCCATCCTGCGCCCCGCGGCCGCCTGATGCCTTGCCGCCCTGGTCGCCGGCGCCTTGCACCATCATCTCGAAAAGGCTCTTGGCATCAAACATGGGGGGACTCCTGTACGGGTAGCGCGCCGCCGCGCCATATACGCGCGCGCCGCCACTACGTGTTACTCATGCCGCCACCCTAGCATCCGCGGGGACGGCTTGACGAGGCGTGCTGGAGAAAATCAGTCTTTCTTCTCAGAGGCTTCCGCCGATTATTCGGCAGCACCGATGGTCGGTTCGTCCTTTGGCCCGATGAAGCGGCTGAACACCCGCCAGAGCCATTGCCCGATGTCGTCCATCAACACATAGACCGCCGGCACGAACACCAGCGTCAGCACGGTCGACGAGATCAGGCCGCCGATCACGGCGATGGCCATCGGTGCGCGGAATTCGCCGCCCGAATCGAGCGCCAGCGCCGAGGGCAGCATGCCGCCGCACATGGCAATGGTCGTCATGACGATCGGACGCGAGCGCTTGCGGCCGGCATCGACGATCGCGGTGGATCGCGCGACGCCGCGGGCGATCTCCTCGTTGGCAAAGTCAACCAGCATGATCGCGTTCTTGGTGACGACGCCCATCAGCATCAAAATGCCGATCACGACCGGCAGGCTGATCGCGTTCTGGGTCAGCGCCAGCGCCACGATCGCGCCGCCGATCGACAGCGGCAGCGAAAAGAGGATCGTGATCGGCTGCAGGAAACTGGCAAACAGCAGCACCAGCACCGCGAACACCATCATCAGGCCGGCGCTCATCGCCTTGCCGAAATTCTCGAACACTTCGCCCATCACTTCGGCATCGCCGAACTGCTTGAGCCGCAATCCCTCGGACAGCGCCTTGGCCGACGGCAGGTTCTCGACCGCCTTGACCGCATCGCCGAGCGCGACACCGGGCGCCAGGTCGGCGCCCAAGGTGACCTGGCGCTGGCGGTCGAAGCGATCGATTGCCGTCGGGCTCTGGGCCAGTTGAAAGTCGGCGACGGCAGCCAGCGGCACCATCCTGCCGCTCGCCGTGCGCACCTTGAGCGTCTTGAGCAGATCGAGATCGCCGCGCGCCGCACGGGCGAGTTGCACGCGGATCGGTATCTGGCGGTCGCGCTCGCTGAAGCGTGCCAGCGCCGGTCCGACATCGCCGATGGTTGCAATGCGCACGACATCGGCAATCGCGCTCGTGGTGACGCCAAGCTCGGCTGCGATCTCGGTCTTGGGGACGACGCGCAGTTCCGGTCGCTCGAGGCCAGCGGTCGAATTCGGCAGGACGAGTTCACCGAGGCCGCGCATCTCGCGTGTGATCCGGGCCGCTTCGCGATTGACCGCATCGCCGTCGCGGCCGGTGACGACCATCTGGAACAGGCGCTGGCCGTTCTCCTCGAAGAACCAGAACCGGATATCGGGAACCGGATTGAGCAGTTTGATGAACTCGTTCTTGACCTCGCCGAGCGACAGCGCGCGTTCCGCCTTCGGCGTGAGTGTCACGAGCAGCGTTGCCTTGCGCACCTCGCTGCCGGAGCCGAGGATGCGGCCGCCATCGACGAACACCTTCTCGACGTCGTCGCGGACCTTGAGGTCGCGCGCGATTCGGCGACTGACCTTGCGTGTGTTTTCCAGCGTCGAGCCTGGCGGCAGCTCGAGCGCGATGAACATGCGCCCGGTGTCTTCCGGTGGCAGGAAGCCTGACGGGATGAGATACATCGAGGCGATCGATCCGGCGAAGACGAACAGGCCGCAGATAACGGTCAGAATGCGATGGTGCACCGACCACGCAACCAGGCGCGTGTAGGTCTTGAGCAAAGCCCCTTCGCGCTCGTCGTGCTTGATATCGCGCATGAAGTAGGCCGCCAGCAGCGGCGTGATCAAGCGCGCGACAAGCAGCGAGAAAAACACCGCCGCCGCCACCGTCAGCCCGAACTGCTTGAAATATTGCCCGGCGATGCCATCCATGAAACTCACCGGCACGAACACGGCGATGATCGTCGTCGTAATCGCGATCACCGCCAGGCCGATTTCGTCCGCCGCCTCCAGCGAGGCGCGATAGGGTGACTTGCCCATCTTGATGTGGCGCACGATGTTCTCGATCTCGACGATCGCGTCATCGACGAGAATCCCGGTCACGATCGTGATCGCGAGCAGGCTGACGAGATTCAACGAAAAGCCAAATGCCGACATCGCCCAGAACGTCGGGATGACGGAGAGTGGCAGCGCGATCGCGGCAATCACCGTCGCACGCATGTCGCGCAGGAAAATGAAGACGACGAAGACCGCCAGGATGGCGCCTTCGATCAGCGTCTTCATCGTCGATACATAGACGCCGCGCGTGTAGCTGACCGTGTCATCGATGCGGCTGAGCTCGACGTTTGGATGCGCCTTGCGCAGCTTGCCGATCGCCACTTCGACGGCGGCGGCGACGGTGATCTCGCTGGCGCCCTTCGAGCGCGTGATGGAAAACGCGACGGCCGGCTTGCCATCGAGATCGGCGAAGAACTGCGGCTCTTCCCAGGTGTCCGTCACCGTGCCGAGCGCATTGAGGCGCACGTTGCGCCCGCCCGGCAATGCAATCTTGGTCTCGCCGAGTTCCTTCAGCGTCGTCTTGCCGGCCAGCGTGCGGATCGCCTGGCGCCGGCCGGCCATCTCGGCGCGCCCGCCGGCGATGTCGACGTTGGTTGCGCGCAGCTGCCGGTTGACCTCGCCGGCGGTCAGCCCGAGCGCGAGCAGCTTGCTCGGGTCGAGGTCGATGCGGATTTCCCGATTGACGCCGCCGATGCGCGCCACCTGTGCGATCCCCTTGACGCCCTGCAGGGCGCGAATGATCGTGTCGTCGACCAGCCAGGACAATTCGGCCGGCGTCATCGTCGGCGCCCGCGCGCTGTAGGTCAGGATCGGCAGGCCGGCAATGTCGAGGCGCTGGACGACCGGGTCGTCGATCGTGCTCGGCAGCTCGGAACGCAGGCGGTCGACCGCGTCCTTGACGTCGTTCGTCGCCCGGTCGATCGGGATGCCGAGGTCGAACTCCAGCGTCGTCGTCGATGCGCCTTCGACGACGTTGGAGAGAATGTGCTTGACGCCGGTGATGCCGGCCACTGCGTTCTCGACCTTCTTGGTGACCTGCGTCTCGAGCTCGACCGGTGAGGCGCCCGGCTGCGTGATGAGGACGGTGACCACCGGGATATCGATGTTCGGGAAACGCTTCACCGGCATGGAGCGAAACGTCGTGATGCCGAGCGTCATGAGCACCATGAACAGCACCAGTGAAGGCACCGGGTTGCGGATCGCCCAGGCTGAGATGTTCATGCGCATGTCAGCCTGCCTTGGCCTGCGGGCCCGGATGCGTCTTGTTGTGATTGGTCTCGACCGGTTCGACCGGGGTAACCGGTTCGCCGTCGCCGAGGAATGTACCGGCTTTCGCGATCACCCTATCGCTTGCGTTGAGGCCGGTGCGAACCTCTGTGAAGCCGTCGCTGGCAAGCCCGGTCGTGATGCGCCGGACGCGCACCTTGCTGTCCTCGACGATCTGCACATAAGCACCGTCGCGGTCGCGCATGATCGCGTTCTGCGGCACGGCGAGCCCGCGTCCGCTGGCCGTCTCGACCGTGCCACTGACGAACGTGCCGACGCGCAGGTTGGCATTTGGTCCGATGAAAATCCGCACGCGCCCGAGCCGCGTTTGAGGATCGACGCGCGGGTTCACAAGGCGCACCTTGCCGGTGAGATTCGGCTGACCGGCAACCTCGATGCGCACCGCCTGTCCGACCGACAGGCGATGCAGTTGATCGCTGGTCGCCTCGCCATCGAGCTCGATCTCGGCGGCTTTTGCGATACGAAACATCGGTTCGCCGGTCGCGGTCGCGATGGCGCCGACCTTGGCCGAACGTGACAGGATGAGGCCGGCCACAGGCGCGTGAATTTCCGTGCGCGATCGCCGCCACATCAGCTCGCGGCGCTTGGCCCGGGTATCGGCGCGTTCACTTTCGGCGACCCGCAGGTTGTCCTTTGCGATGGCAAGTGCCGCCTGCGCCGCGCTCGCTGCCGCCTGGCGCTGGTCGAGCGTGCTGCCGGATAGATATCCGGAACGGCTCAGCGGCTTGGCCCGCTTCAATGCGGCAGCGGCTTCTTTCAGCTGCGCCGCGGCCTGGTCAATGGCGTTGCCGGCGCGCGCGATATTCGCATCGGCGCGCAGCAGCGCGGCATCGTTCTGGGCCACCAGCGCATCGAGGTTTTCCGTGGCAAGTCGTGCGAGCAACTGGCCCTTTGCCACGGTATCACCAGGTTCGGCGAACAAGGCGCCGATGCGCTGACCTTCGATTTGCGGTGCCACGAGCACCTCCTCGCGCGCCACCAGTGAGCCGTTGACGCGCAGCCTCTCCGTGAAGGCGCGCAGTGCGGGACGCACGACGCTGATGGTTGGCGGTTGCAGCACGGCAGCCGGCTGGCGCGTGGTGGCGTTGGTGTCATCGAGCGAGGCGATGGCCGGGAGATGGCCGGTGCCCCACAGCGCGCCTGTTACGCCGGCTGCGATGATGACGCCCCCTAGGATCCATTTTGACAGCTTCATGAGGTTTGCACCTCCTGTGCATCGTTCGGCCCGGTCGCCATCGCGTCGTCCTTGAGACCGATCAGCGTGGCCACCAGTGCCAACACCGGCGGCAGCATTTTGGTGCCGTCGAATGCGGGATCGACGGCGCGGCGCCACAACAGACCGTCGCCGATGACCTGCATCAGTTTCGCCGCCTCGCTCGCGTCGAGGGCAGGGGATGCACGCCCCTCCGCGACAAGTCGCTCGAGCAGCGACACGAGAGAGGAGCCGATGGTTTCATCGCATTCGCGGAACATCTCGCGGACGGCCGCGTTGCGGGTCGACTCGGCGCCGATTTCGACCGTCATGGCGAGCCGGTAGCGGGCCTGGTCGACAAAGTAGTGCGAAGCCAGATCATTGAGCGCGCCGAGCACGTCCGGCGCATCTGCGATGCCGGCAAAACGTTCGCTGAATTCACTGCGGTCGCGCTCGCAGATGCCTGCGATCAGCGCCTCTTTCGAATCGAAATAGACGTAGAGCGCGCCCGGACTGATGTCCGCCTCGCGGCAGATCATCTGCATCGTCGTGGCGTGGAACCCGTTCTGCGCAAAGCATTTTTCGGCCGTATCGAGGATATGGCCGCGGCGCGCTTCCTGGGTCTCTGGCTTCAATTTTGGCATCGGCGCTGGGCTCTTCCAGGCGTGTTTTCGGCGTTATCACGTGCCGTTCATAAACCGAACGTTCGTTTTTTTTGTGACGATCTGATGCTCTGATTGTGCTGCTTGTGTCAAGCTGCGGCATGTACGCATGCGCCGGCAGGGACGTCCGGATCGGTGTGCCAATTGGCTGTGATTGATGGGGGCGGGGGGCGCCTGTCAGGGGCTGCGTGCCCCGATGTCGTGCGGCCTAGTACGCGTTCTTCGCGCCCATCACGGTGTGCACCGTGCGGAATATGATCGACAGGTCCAGCCACAGCGACCAGTTCGCGATGTACTCGAGATCGGCCGAGATGCGCTTTTGGATGTCGCCCGGAGTGCGTGCTTCACCGCGCAGGCCACGTACCTGGGCGAGGCCGGTAATGCCCGGCTTGACCTGGTGCCGGTTGGCGTACTGCTCCAGCATCTCGCCCCATTTCTCATCGTGGATCAGGGCGTGCGGGCGCGGTCCGACAAGCGACATCTCACCGACCAATACATTGATGAGTTGCGGCAGTTCATCGAGGCTGCTGCGACGCAGAATACGGCCAACGAACGTGACGCGCTTGTCGTTGCTTGTCGCCTGGCGCACGTCGGCGCCGTTTTCCTGCACCGTCATCGAGCGGAACTTCAGGACTTCGATGACCTTCTGGTTGAGGCCGCGACGGCGCTGGCGGAACAGCACGGGCCCGCGACTGGTAAGCTTGATGGCGGCGGCAATCAGGGCGATCACCGGCAGCGTCATGATCAGCAGCGAGGCACTGATCAGGATATCTTCGGCGCGCTTGATGATCGGCGCCCAGTCCGCCAGCGGCCGCTCCTTGATGTTGATCAGGCCGACCGGGCCGAGGCTCGAGACCTTGTGGCGACCCATGCCCGTCACGAGGTCGTTGGAGAAGTGCGTGACCGCGTGCACGGTCACCGGCAACTGCTCGAGTTCACGGGTGATATCTGCCAGACGACCATCGGCGACTTGCGGCAGGGCGACAATGATGCGGTCGATACGGCCCTCTCGACCGGCCTGGATCAGATCGCCAAGCTGGCCGCTGGTTGGCAGGCGTTGTTCTTCGACGCGATCGAGGTCGGTTCGATCGTCGAACGCACCGGTGAACTGCAGGCCGTCTCCGGCCTCGCGAATGTAGTGTTCGACACGTTCCGCGATCTTGCCGACGCCATAGACGGCAATGCGTTCGTCGAAATGGTTTGTCGTGGCGAGTGAAGCAAACAGGTCGCGCACCGTCGCGCGGTAGAGGATCAGCATGGCCGATGCCGCGCAGAACCAGATCAGCGGCCACGTCACCATGATGGTGTCCGACGGCGCGCCGACCGGTACGCCAAGACCGAGCACCGCGACCATGGCGATGGCGGTCGACATCATGATCCGGTCGGGGCGGACGGGGAAAGCGCTCATGCGGCGCGTGTCATAGAGCTGCCAATGGCTCAAGCAGGGGTAGGCGACGAGACAGGCGATCAGGCCGGAGCGCACCAGTTCGAGGCGCCGCGGAAACTGTTCGACCAACGTCGTGAGCAGCAGGCATGGCACCAGCAAGGCGATGATAATGATGATCATGTCGCCAAACCCGACGATGTCGGCTGCGACTTTGCGTGACCAGCGCGGGCGCACCAATGCTGAGTGACCGCGGCTGCCGGCAAAGGCCGGGCCGCCGTTGAGCGCATTGCTGGCGACCGTTCGCTCGGTCATGAATTGACATCTCCGCTCATGTGCCGCGCGACCGGCTCGGACTGATTGCGCACGTCGCCGGTTCTCTTGACGGCGTTGCACGGCGAATGAAACAGCCCGATGCCCCCCGGGACAGACTGTCGACAGGTGTCGCCGATAGTGGGATATCGGCATGAAGGTTGGGTTTCGAATATATGACTCAATCGTGAGCCACTGGCGCAGTTTGAAACGACGAGATCGTCAACGAAGCGGCTAGCTGTTCCTTCGGCGACGTGGGATCGGTCGATGCGCGAGCACTGCGCCGCTGTTGATGTCGTAGGCGCAGATCGATGTCTGACCGCCGTTTTCAGTCTCGATCACGATGACCGGGTCCTGATAGCGCGCCGCCCATTGGCGATGACTGGTCTGCCAAAGTTGAACGTCGAGGTTCTTGTTGCCGATTTCGAGTTTGATACGCACAGGCGTTGAAAAGGAGCCAGGATACTCCGCATATTGCTGACAAGCGGCAACGGCATACGACCGATAGGCATTGATAATAGTATTATTGGTTGCCTGTTGGCGGATGTGATGC
>JBPCVZ010000376.1:0-2712 GCA_051010015.1 Hyphomicrobiaceae bacterium | reverse complement strand
AACCCGTTCGTGCCGCAAAGCCGCTCATCGCTTCGACCAGGGTGCCGAAGCCCGGTTGGCTGGCATAGGGGCCGGTTTGGCCAAAGCCTGAGACACGCACGACGATGAGGTTGGGATTGTCGGCGAGTAGCGCATCGGGGCCAAGGCCCATCTTTTCCAGTGTACCAGGCCGATAGTTTTCGACCACGACGTCGGCAGTCTTGAGAATTCGGCGCAGCACCTGCTTGGCTGCCTCTTCGCGCAGGTTAAGCACCACCGACTTCTTGTTGCGCCCATAAACTTTCCAGTGCAGCGCCTGGCCCGCATCGCGCCAGTGGCGCAGCGCGTCGCCCCCCGGCGGTTCGATCTTGATCACGTCGGCGCCGAAGTCGGCAAGCTGCAGCGATAGTGCGTTGCCGGCAACCAGCCGCGACATGTCGACAACCCGGATACCCTCGCCGGGGCCCACTGCTTCAGCGTCGAATGAAACGCGCGCGAACGAAGATACGTTTGCAACGTTGGACATTTTCCAGGGCCTTTAAGTCATTTTCCCAAACACCAGGTGCCGAGCCGGTTTCGCACGCCGCGCAGTTCATACACCGATGTGTACCTGGACCTGTCCGAGGTCACCAAAGTCGGCCATGACGTCATCGCCTTCGACGATCTCGAGCGGCACCATCGTTGTGCCGGTCGTTACGATGAGGCCGGCGGACAGCACATGGTCGATCGCCGACAACTCATTGACGAGCCAGGTGAGTGCGATACGCGGATCGCCAAGCACATTGGCGCCCGAGCCGTCGCGCTCGATGCGGCCGGCGACATGACCTGTCACGGCGTGCTTGGAAAGATCGAGCGCGCGCCAATCGGCGGTCACCGGCGGCCCGACGACCAGGTCGTGTGCGCAGGCGTTGTCTGCGATCAGCGTCGGGCCGCCGACCGCGGCAAAATCCTTGAACCGCGAATCCGGTAGTTCCAACGCCAAATGGAGATCGCTGACGCGCGCCAGTACCTCATCAACAGAGTAAGGCGTGTCGCGCACCGAAAGGTCTTCGCCGAGCCGGAACGCGAACTCCGGTTCACACACGCGCATGCGGTTGTTCTTGATTGATAACGTCGCTCCGGGCTTTACGACACGGTTATCGAAAACCCGCCCGGCGATTGGCCCATCAACGCCGATGTGGCTTTGACCTGCCGCGCTGGTCGCGGCAATTTTCCAGCCGGCCAGACGTTCGCTGGGGGCACGCGCGAGACAATCTTGCGCCGCATAACCCTCTGCGCGCGTTTTTGGCTTCAGTTCAGGCGGCAGATCGTCGAGCACTTCGCCACGTTGCCACGCGTCCCAAATCCAATCGGCTGCGAGCTGTGCCGTGCTTTCTGCCATCGGTTGTTCCTTGCTGAGCCGCTAAACTGTTCCGTCGACCATGACCTCGAGTAGTTTCGGGCCTGGTGTTGTGAAAGATTTTTCGCGGGCGCCGCGCAGGGCGCCCGGGTCTTCGATACGCTCGCCCGGTACGCCGAGCGCATGCGCCATCATCGTAAAATCTATGTAGGGATCATCAAAATCCATGCCGACGAACTGTGCATTGCCGTGGAACGCGAGGAGGCGCTGTTTGATGATCCGGTAGCCACCGTTATTGGCGATAACAAACGTGATCGGCAGCTTCATGTTGGCCGCGGTCCATAGCGATTGGATTGAGTACATCGCGCTGCCATCGCCGGAAAAACAGCAGACCGGTCGTGGCGCCTGCGCGATTGCGACGCCGATTGAGGCCGGCAGCCCCCAACCGATACCGCCCGATGCCAGTGCATGATAGTCGTGGCGTTCGCGATAGGGCCGCAGATCGGTGAGATGGCGCGACGATGTCAGGCCTTCGTTGACCAGCACGCCGTTCTCTGGCAACGCCTGCGCCACGGATAGTGACAGCCAATCCGGATCAATCGGCGTGACGTCAGAGAGTTTGGCGATCCTTGCCGTCAGCGCCTCTCGTTTCGTCGACCAGTTACGCGCCTTCAGGTCATCAACGCGCTGTTTGGCGGCATCTGCGTGCTGCTGGCCGCCGACTTCCCTGACGGCCGGGACCAGCGCTTCAAGCGTCGTGCCGACATCTGCCTTCACGCCGATTTCGACCGCGAAATTCTTGGCGATGTCCCAATCGATCAAGCCGACGTGCATGACGGGCAGTTGCTCTGGCTTTGGGTCGGTTTCGCTATAAACCGACATGCGCAGCGGATCGCTGCCAAGCGCGATCATCAGGTCGTAGGGCGCAAGCAGATCGCGCACGCTCTTCTGGTCGCGGCTCAGCGAGCCGAGGTAGCAGTCGCTCTCGGCCAGGAAATGCGAACCGTAGCCGACGCTCTGTTGATAGGCGGCTGCACCGATCACCTCCGCGAACTCAGCGGCGATTTCCAGGGCGTCGCTCTTGACCAACTCGTCACCAGCAATGATTACGGGGTTCCTGGCCTCGACGATGCGCTCGGCCATCGCCTTGATGGTTGCGTCGCTTGGCCGTACCTGCGTCACAAGACGGCTTGAAGAGCCAAGGTCGATGCCCGCTTCATTGTTGAGGATATCTCCAGGCAGCGAAATGAACACCGGTCCCGTTGGTGGCGTCATGGCGACTTTGGCAGCGCGGCGCACGATCATCGGGAGATCTTCGAGGCGATGAACTTCGACGGCCCACTTAACCATCGGTTCGGCGATTGGGACCAGCGGGTCGTAGAGCAGCGGTTCGG
>JBPCVZ010000375.1:0-2801 GCA_051010015.1 Hyphomicrobiaceae bacterium | reverse complement strand
GTCTGCGCTCGTTTGCCTTCCCCGTCTTGAACACAAGATGAAACCCTCAACCGGTGAACCGCCAGTCTAATTGGCTCTGAAAACCCCATCTCCCCTCCGCCAAACAGCCAATTGGAACTCCCCGACCAAATATTGTAGACTCCACCCGAAAATCCCAGCGAAACGGCCCAAAAAGTGCCGCATGGACACGATCATGACCCAGTTGCCCGATTTCACGACGCTCGCCTTCGACGAGGCGCTGCCGCCGCCCGCGCCGGCCGCCGCCGAACCGTGGACGACGCCCGAAGGCATCGACGTCAAATCCGTCTATACCGCCGAAGATACCGCCGGCCTCGACTTCCTCGATACCTATCCCGGTATCGCGCCGTTCATTCGCGGGCCCTATCCGGCGATGTACGTCACCCAGCCGTGGACGATCCGCCAGTACGCCGGCTTCTCGACCGCCGAGGAATCCAACGCCTTCTACCGGCGCAATATAGCCGCCGGCCAGAAAGGCCTCTCCGTCGCCTTCGACCTTGCAACGCACCGCGGCTATGACAGCGACCACCCGCGCGTCAAAGGCGATGTCGGCATGGCCGGCGTCGCGATCGACAGCATCTACGACATGCGCACGCTGTTTTCCGGTATCGACCTGTCGCAGATGTCCGTGTCAATGACCATGAACGGCGCCGTCCTGCCGGTCCTCGCCCTATTCATCGTCGCCGGCGAGGAACAGGGCGTGGCGCCGGAAAAGCTGGCCGGCACCATCCAGAACGACATCCTCAAAGAATTCATGGTGCGCAACACCTACATCTATCCGCCGGCGCCCTCGATGCGCATCATCTCCGACATCTTCACCTATACGTCCGAGAAGATGCCGAAATTCAACTCGATCTCGATCTCCGGCTATCACATGCAGGAAGCGGGCGCGACGGCCGACCTCGAGCTTGCCTACACGATCGCCGATGGCTTCGAATATGCCCGCGCCGGTGTCGCCGCCGGTCTCGACATCGATGCGTTCGCACCGCGCCTCAGCTTCTTCTGGGCGATCGGCATGAACTTCTTCATGGAGGTCGCCAAGATGCGTGCCGCGCGCGCGATCTGGGCCAAGCTTATCGAGAACGAGTTCCACCCGAAGAACCAAAAATCGCTGGCGCTGCGGACCCACTGCCAGACGTCGGGCTGGTCGCTGACCGCCCAGGACGTGTTCAACAATGTGACGCGCACGTGCATCGAGGCGATGGCCGCCACCCAGGGCCACACCCAGTCGCTGCACACCAACGCGCTCGACGAGGCGATCGCGCTGCCGACCGACTTCTCCGCCCGCATCGCACGCAACACGCAGCTGTTCCTGCAGCAGGAAAGCGGCACGACGCGCATCGCCGACCCGTGGGGCGGCAGTTTCTATGTCGAGCGGCTCACGCAAGACCTCGCCGACAAGGCCTGGGCGCACATTCAAGAAGTCGAGGAACTCGGCGGCATGTCGAAGGCGATCGAAGCGGGCATCCCGAAGATGCGCATCGAGGAAGCGGCGGCGCGGACCCAGGCGCGCATCGATGCCGGCGCCCAGACCATCGTCGGCGTCAACAAGTACCGCGTCGCCGACGAAGCGAGCATCGAGATCCTGCGCGTCGACAACGACAGTGTGCGCCGCCAGCAACTCGACAAGCTTTCGCGCCTGCGCGCCGAGCGTGACGAGGCACAAGTCGCCGCCAGCCTGCAGGCGCTGACCGAGGGCGCGCGCGGCGACGGCAACCTGCTCGAACTCGCTGTCAATGCGGCCCGCGACATGGCCACCGTCGGCGAGATCTCCGACGCCATGGAAGACGTTTTCGGGCGCCACCAGGCCGAGATCCGCGCCATATCAGGCGTCTACAAACACGAAGGCAAATCGATGCAGCGCCTCGCCAACGTCCAAGCCATGGTCGAAACCTTCGCCGAGAACGATGGCCGCCGCCCGCGTCTGCTCGTTGCCAAGATCGGCCAGGACGGCCACGACCGCGGCCAGAAGGTGATCGCCACCGCGTTTGCCGACATCGGCTTCGACGTCGACATCGGCCCGCTGTTCTCGACGCCCGAGGAGGTCGCCCGCCAGGCGGTCGAAAACGACGTCCACATCGTCGGCGTCTCATCGCTGGCGGCCGGTCACTTAACGCTGGTACCGGAACTGCGCCAGGCACTCGCCGACCAGGGCCGCGACGACATCATGATCGTCGTCGGCGGCGTCATCCCGCCGGACGACTACGACGCGGTCCATGCCGCCGGCGCCAAGGCGATCTTCGGGCCCGGCACCAACATACCCGAAGCCGCCACCGACCTCATCGACAAGCTCAACGCGCAACTTGGCTACGCGCCAGCACAAGCGGCGGAATAGCTCGGTTGGTTCCTGACGCGTTCGTACGTTCCTTGACCGCCGACGCGTAGCCGAAGGCGTCGCTGGGTTGAGCCATGATGCGCGGCGCTGTGCAGCAGCTCGAGCCACGGACCTTCTCTAAACGCTCATTCAATATTTTTTCATCCAGAATTCAAAATCTTTTCAGCCCTTGAGTGTGATCGTGTGGCGCTTCCTCCTTACGTGGAAGCGCATTGGGTTCACGAATAAGTTTCAGCTTGAATATTGACATCGATACAATCGCCAGAGGCGTTGCTCCATCACGACAGCGGCCCATCAAGGCCAGGTGTCTCGCAATCGTTTTCAGAACGGTTCGTCGAGACGCGCTGGCGCGGTTGTCCTTTGCTCAACATACTCTCAGAAGAGCATCACAATGGACCATAAAGTTGTAGGGGTTGAACGTCGGTCGGCACGGCAGATCGACTGGTCG
>JBPCVZ010000374.1:0-14547 GCA_051010015.1 Hyphomicrobiaceae bacterium | reverse complement strand
GACTCTCACCACAGGCAGGACGGCAGGGCGTCACTATAACGCCGGACGTACGTTGCACCGGCGCGTGACCTGCAGCCCGCCCCCTCTGATGGTCGCCACCGGTCAGCGGCCCCTTCGTGGACGGGATAGTTCAAAGTTTAAAGCCCTCTTGACGACCGGGGATTTTATCCAGGAACGAGCTTGTCTTTTGGTTAATGAAGCACCGAAGACCGGCCCACAGGTGCAAGCAAAACCTTGGCCAGCGACGAATTGGACGAATGGCATTCAATCTTGACAACCAATCGTGTTGCCACTTCATAAGCCCAAAGTGTTTATTATCGTGCGTGCCGCAGAATGCCAGCAAGATCATTCACATTTTCGCATGCGATAACGCGCCGGCCGGGTATCGGTGTTGTTGACGGCCTACGCGCGGTCGATATCGGAGCACCCGATATTGACGCCTTTCTCCGTCACCACGATGACTACATCGATGCGCTGGAATCAACCGGAGCGGTGGTTCAAAAGCTACCAGCACTCGACGCATTTCCAGACTCCGTTTTCGTCGAGGACGTCGCGCTGTGCCTACCTGAAGTCGCGATCGCCATGCGGCCGGGCCCAACCTCGCGACGCGGCGAAGTCGCTGCAATACTGCCGACACTGGCCCAATTCTACGACAATATACTCGCAATCGATGAGCGCGGTCGTATCGAGGGTGGCGATATCCTGACAACCGAGCGCGAAATTCTTGCAGGGACATCAGCGCGGACAGATTCAACGGGAATTGAAGAACTACGACGCCTCCTTGAGCCATGGCAATATAAGGTGCGCGAGGTGGAAACACCTGCCGGCATCCTCCACTTCAAGACCGATTGCGCCGTACTTGACGAGGAGACAATTCTGACAACGCCAAGGCTGTCAGCATCGGGTTGTTTTGCGGGATATGACCTCATCCACACCGTCGAAGGCGAAGAGGCCTGTGCCAACGCCGTTCGCTTCAACCAGATCGTGCTGATGCCGTCTGGATTCCCGAGGACGGCCGAACGATTGGCCCGAAACGGATACAACATCCGCGAAATAGGAAATACGGAAGCCGCCAAACTGGACGGCGGGATGTCTTGTCTCTCATTGCGGTTTTCGCCAGGTTGAACCGGCCGCCGACAATCTTCGCGTCGAGGGCGGGACAGAAGATGTCCGCAGCCCATGGCATTCAAACGCGGATGCTCGTTTAGCCTGAATTCCACGGCTGTTCGACGAAAGAGGGTGCCGGCGAGAACCAACGTCGACGAAACATTTACAGACAAAACCCGGCGCAAGCTGTCTTAGACCGATAGGCCAATCCAAGGATCAGTTCTTGAAGGTGTTTGGATCGCGCCGGCCTGCTGCTTGCGCAACCAACGGCTGACACTTTCAAGCATCAGTCGCTCCGGCAGCGAATGCGACGTCATCTCCGACTGAACCTCAAACCAGTTTGCCAATTCCGACATTTCCTTCGTACGCATGTCATACTCTCCCCTAAGTACATTGCGCAATTTGACAATCATACCGGCTTAATCAAAAGGATCGGCAAATTTACATCTGGAAATTTGAGCGGATTGCGAAAGCCGCTGTTAATCCTTGCAACCGAGCTTGCACCGCGTTGAGCATGTATCGTTTTGATATCAGCTGGTGCACCCGCCGCGACGGGTCCCGCCGGCTTCTTACGGAGCGGTGATATCGGCCGCCGGTTCAACTTGGGCGCCTCTGGCTTCTGAGATACAATCCTTCACTAAGCTCCGCGCCGCTTTGATTTAGGCGAATTGTGTTGCGCAGCAACCATAGGGCGTCAGGCAATCCACTCATCAGAGGACTGCTAGAATTTTAAATCGGCAATCAAAGATAGGTGAACTATTATTTCTATCCAAAGCTGTCGGTTGAACTTGTTTTTTGAAAACAGGCGGATACTCTTATATCAGACAAACGATAGATGGACGTCCGGCATCATGGTCGACGGCCTCAGGCATCATTGGAACGCAATACAGGCATGGACCTTTCTCATCTCTTTCGCTAGCAGACTGCAGCGCAGGAAAAATTGGGTGGACTCATGTTACGAAGGTCGATCACGCTCGCACTCTTGGCATCCTGCTGGCTGCCACAGCAGGCAATCGCTCAGAGCAGCACTAGTCCTGATCCGCTCGAGCGACTAGGCGCAGAAATCCCACGTTTCGTGTTGAAATACAGCGGGCGGCGCAGCTTTGATACGCTGATGCGCGAACCGTGCGATAAAATCGCGGTTCGCGAGCTTGGTCGGGCCGTTGGGAAAGCCGGCTTCAGAAGACAGGCTGCAAAACTGCATCTGAGCTTTTCGGATCGCTGCGGCGGTCATGCACCATCGCTGCGCGCTGCCGCAAATGATCTGCTGACAATTTCCGACTACGAGCAAGTCGTATACGTCACGACGAAATTGATCGACATCGAGCCGTTTCGCGACAATGGCTACTATCTCCGCGCCCTGGCCTACTACCGGAGCCATAAGTTTGAGGAAGCCATCGATGACTTTGTCACAGCCATCGAGCTGTTCGCCAATAAGTCGAAGATCTCCAGTGCGGGTTATCTCAAGCTATCGAAAAGCTACGAACAGCTCGACCAGTTCTGTGATGCCGTCGGTCCGATTGAAGCGTGGGTAGCGATCGATCCCGAGCGCCATGATACGAGCCGCACACGCGCGATGATAAATGCACTGCGTGCGAAGGGCGAATGCCGCGCGGTGGCCAAGAAGAAGGAAAGGTTCCGCATTCGACGGCGTGGACACACGATCAGACTACGCGCAAAAATTAACGGCACGCGCGGCAGGTTTATCATTGATACGGGAGCAACCTTCGTTTCGCTCAAGCGCTCGTTCGCCGAAAAGGCAAAAATCAAGATCGATGAAAAAACATCCATCCAATTGAATACGGCAAACGGCATCGTCAAGGCAAAACGTGGTCGCGCGCGCCTGATCCAACTTCGAAGCCTGTCGGCGAAGGATATTCCGGTGGTTGTGCAGTCCGACAAAACGGGCACTTACGGAAAAGGCGTCCACGGGCTGCTGGGCATGAGCTTTCTGTCCCGCTTCAACGTCCGTATCAATCGCAGGTACATTTCGCTCAGCCGCCGTTGAATGTGGTCCTTCTGGCAGGCCGTTTTCCAGCCGGCGCCGGTGGGGGTGGATCTGGCCAATCGCCTATAATATCAACCTTGGAATAGTTCAGCGGATTTTGCAGTCGCAGCACTCTTTTTTGTTTTACACCAACTCGATCAAACCGCAGTCTGATCTCCAGAAAACGTGGCCATCCGCCCGCTGCCCGGTTATCTGGAGGAACACCTATGGATTTCGGCACTTTTTTGCTGCTTCAGTCACCTTCCGCGCAAGACCACCGTTCCATCTTTCAGCGCGGCATAGACATCGCGAAGCACGCCGATAAGCTCGGTTTCGACAGCATCTGGTGTGCCGAACACCATTTCTCGACGTACGGTTATCTCTCGCGGCCGCTGCAGTATGCAACGCACCTTGCCGCCGTCACCGAGCGCATCCGAGTGGGCTCGGCCGTCGTCGTGTTGCCGCTGCACCATCCCCTTATCGTTGCCGAGGAAATCGGCACTGCCGATGTCCTCTCCGGCGGCCGTCTCGATGTTGGCTTCGGACGCGGTTACCAGCCCTATGAATTTGAACGCCTTGGACTTTCACTCGATGACAGCCGCGAACGCTTCGACGAGGCCGTCGACGTCATTCTAAAAGCTTTTGAAGGCAAACCGTTTGCCTACGAGGGCAAACACTACAGCTTTGGCGAGACCTCCGTGTTCCCATTGCCCGTGCAAGAACCGCGTCCGCCGATCTGGGTGGTTGGCCAAAGCACCGAGTCGATCGCGGCGACCGTCAAGCGCGGCTTCAATATTGTTTCGGGCGGTTTCGGCATTCCGATCGATCGCCTGCGCGCGTTCCGCAAGAGCTATGACGAAATGGATATTGCGCCTGAAGTTCGCTCGAAAATTCGGGTCAGCACCCAGCGCCCGGTCTACGTCACCAACGATGAATCCGAATTACCAAGCATTGTCGAACAAGCACGCTGGAACATGCGCGTGACGCTGAGCCTGCGCCAAGGCCTGCAGCGTGTTGAACAAGGCCGCGCGATCGCGGTTCCCTTCGACAAGGAGCCGACCGACCAAGAACTGCTCGACAACTACTTCGTGGTCGGCACACCGAAGCAATGCATCGCCAAGATCGAAGCAATTAGAGAAGCCATGGGTATCGATCACTTCAATGCAAGTTGCTGGTTCGGCGATCTCCCCCACGACAAAGTGCTGCGTTCAATGGAGTTGCTGGCCAAGGAAGTGATGCCGGCTTTCAAGTAACGACGGCGTTGCTGCCGGTCTTGCACACTGCAGATGGCATAAGAGGATGAGCCATGCCGGTGCCCAAACTTGTCACGTTCGATGTTTACATGGCGCTCCTCGATATCGAGGGCAGCCTGGTACCCGGTATCCAGGAAACATTGGCGCTGCCGGCCGAAAGCGCGTCCGGTTTCGTGCGCCTTTGGCGCGCCAAGCAGATGGAGCGCGCCGCGATCAGCAACACGCTGCAGAAAGGGCGCACGTCGTTTCGCGAGTGTTCGGCGATGGCGCTCGATTATTGCCTTGGCCGCCACAGCCTGAACGTGACGCCTGATGTGCGTTGGTCGCTCGTGCTGGCTTGGGACACCATGAAGCCGTGGCCGGACGCTGATGCTGCCATCGCCACCATCAGGGCCAATGGCTATAAAACGGCAATCCTGTCCAACGGTGATCAAGATATGCTGGAGGCCGTTGCCGGCAATTTTTCGACGGGCACCTTCGACCATATCCTCTCGTCGGAATCCGCCGGCTACTACAAGCCGCACCCATCGGTTTATGATCTGCCGACTGAGGTGCTCGGCATCGCCAAGTCGGATGTATTGCACGTCGCAGGCAGCGCCAACGACGTGCTTGGAGCGATTGCCGCCAACATGCCATGTGTCTGGTCAAATCGACACGGCGATCAGGTGCTGGATCCGGCCTTTCCGCCGACCTACGAAGTCTCCGGTCTTCGCGAGGTCGTCACGCTTCTTGACTAACGCGCGACCGAAAGGGTTTCAGAGCCCGTCAGACGCGATTCTGACTACGACGCGGCGCCGTGGCCGCGCGAGTAGCCATTCGGCGGCGGTGGCAACCATCCGTCCAGCGCACCCGCCTGCGGCTTGAATATTTCGACCTTGAGCGGATAGCAGGGCGCCACATCATCGGAATGGCCGGCGCCGCAATCACCGCCGGGACACGCCGAGAGTGCCGCGAACAAGTCGATTTCAGCAAGAAACTCGATGTAGTCGCCGGGCCGTACGGGGCTTGCCTTCAT
Source organism: Hyphomicrobiaceae bacterium (assembly GCA_051010015.1). Lineage (GTDB taxonomy): Bacteria > Pseudomonadota > Alphaproteobacteria > Rhizobiales > Hyphomicrobiaceae > CAJQQK01. The sequence goes on along the minus strand of JBPCVZ010000374.1, from coordinate 9,185 downwards.
GAAGTACTGCTGCGTACCGCGCGTAAAACCAGTGCACATGAAGACGTTCATAACGTCGTGGACGTGCATCTCGGCCTCATCGAGGGGCATGTTGCGGCTGGCGGCGACGGCACGTGTCAGATTTGAATGGCAGCAATGGTGGTACTCGATGCCGTTCAGCAGCATGTTGGTATAGGGATCACAACGCGTTCCGATGACGTCATGAACGCCACCGCCATCGGCGTCAAAACCGTACCAAGCAAGCGTGTCATGCGTGATCGTCGCCATGGGACGAAGGCCTGGCAGCGTACTCCACAGCCGATCACCGGTCGTGACATGCGTGGCATGCAACGCGCGCGTCTTGCCGCTGAAAAAGCGCTCCGACATATCTGCGGCGTTCCACAAATTGAGGTCGCCAACCTGTGGGCCTTCGATGCTCACAATCCGGAAGAAGTGGCCGGCCGGGACGTCGAACCCGCGCGCATCTCGCGGTGACACAACGAGTTCGTCAATCTTCGCCATGCCGTCACGCGCGCGACCGTAGAGCGCCATATCGACCGCCGGGAGACGCTCGCGGGCATAGACGATAACCGGCTCTACAGCGCGTCGCTCCGCAGCGTCCGCCGGTGCCTCTACGTTTGACATTTTCGCCTCCGATCACAACCAAGCCACTACGGCTACATCCAAGATACCATGAGAATTCCCGGTCGCCCCTCTACCAACGAGCGACCAATCCTGTAAATTCCGATCTACATGAACATGCTGCACAACTTGCAGTGTTGATCGCTGTGGAGCGAGCAACAAGTCAAATCACCGACCGTCAGAGTTGAGTGGGAGCAGAACATGGCCGAGAAGATCGGATTGCACGCGATCGAAAACGCCAGCCGCGACGAGATCTCCGCGTTGCAGACCAAGCGACTGAAATGGTCGCTGCAGCATGCCTACGACAACGTCGCCCGCTATCGCCAGAAATTCGACGCGGCCGGTGTGCATCCGGATGATTTTCGAGAACTGGCCGATTTGGCCAAGTTTCCGACCACAACAAAGCAGGATCTGCGTGAAACCTACCCGTTCGGCATGTTTGCCGTGCCGCGCGACCAGGTGGTTCGCATACATGCTTCGAGCGGCACCACCGGCAAACCGACGGTTGTCGGTTATACCGCACGCGACATCGAAACCTGGTCGGATGTCATGGCACGCTCGATCTACGCCTCCGGCGGGCGCCCGGGCGACATAATCCACAACGCCTACGGTTATGGCCTTTTCACGGGCGGGCTCGGCATCCACTACGGCGCCGAAAAACTCGGCTGCACGACCATTCCGATTTCCGGCGGTCAGACCTTGCGCCAGATCCAGCTGATCGAGGATTTCGAGCCGCGCATCATCACTGTGACACCGTCCTATTTGCTGAATATCGCCGAGGTCATGCAAGCCGAGGGCAAGGATCCGCGCGCCACGTCGCTCGAAATCGGAATCTTCGGTGCCGAGCCGTGGTCGCAAGAAATGCGTGCCAACATCGAGCGCATCTGTGGGCTCGATGCCGTCGACATCTACGGCCTTTCCGAAGTCATGGGCCCCGGCGTCGCGAGCGAGTGTGTTGAAGCAAAGGATGGCCCGGTCATTTGGGAAGATCATTTCTACCCTGAAATTATCGATCCCGAGACTGATGCGGTGATGCCGGAAGGGAATTTCGGGGAGTTGGTGTTCACCTCGCTGACCAAGGAAGCCTTGCCGATCATCCGCTATCTTACGCGGGACCTCACCCGCCTGCTGCCCCCGACGGCACGCTCGATGCGCCGCTTTGAAAAAATCACAGGCCGCTCCGACGACATGATCATCCTGCGCGGCGTCAACATCTTTCCAAGCCAGTTCGAAACGCTGCTGCTCGGCGATGATCGCCTGTCACCGCATTACCAGCTCGAACTCGACAAGCACGGCGCACTCGACGTACTCGCGCTGAAAGTCGAACCAAGCGCGGGGGCATCGACAATTGACCCCGCCGGGCTTTCGGCCGAATTGCAGGAAACGATCAAGCAACGCCTCGGCGTCAGCATTGCCGTATGGGTGCAGGAGCCGGGAACGCTGCAGCGCTCGGAAGGCAAGGCCGTGCGCCTCGTCGACCTGCGGGCAAAGCCCTGATCAAACCTATCCACAACTGGCGGGTGGTTTCGCTGTCTGCGAATCACTCGCCAAACTAGGCTGCTCCTAAGAAGTTTGCTCGGGCGAATTGCGCGAGGTGCCCCCCGACGTCAATGCAGACAACCAACCAGGTCGTTTTCGCATCGAGACGAGCGTCGAACAATCGTACCCGAGCGCCTCTCAGGCCTATCAGGAAAAATCATAACATCTTGAGATCTAAGAAATGTTCGATGATCTGCCAAAGACTTCCTTTCGCACCATCCTTGCCGATCCACCGTGGCAGTTTCAGAACCGAACCGGGAAAATGGCGCCCGAGCATCGCCGTTTGTCGCGCTACGGCACGATGAAACTGGACGATGTGCTGGCCTTGCCGGTTGCCGACCTGGTTGAAGAACCGGCACACCTTTACTTGTGGGTGCCAAACGCCCTGCTTCCCGAGGGCATTCAGGTCATGAACGCCTGGGGATTTGCGTATAAATCGAACATTGTCTGGCACAAGGTACGCAAGGACGGCGGGCCCGATGGGCGTGGTGTCGGTTTCTATTTTCGCAATACGACCGAACTGGTTCTATTCGGCGTGCGCGGAAAAAATGCCAGAACCAAAGCCCCCGGACGGCGTCAGGTTAACATTATGAGGACACAGAAGCGGGAGCATTCGCGAAAGCCCGACGAACTCTATGATATCATCGAAGCGTGTAGTGAAGGCCCGTTCCTGGAGATTTTTGCGCGCGGCCCGCGAACCGGCTGGACGGCATGGGGCGATGAAGCGGACGACTATGCGCCGAGCTGGTCGACCTATGCCAATCACTCGGGCGCCGGTGATGATGCAGGCGAACGGTATTCCGCGAACGCGGTCATTCCCCTGGCGGCACAATCCGGTAGCGCGGCGCCCTCGCTGTTCGACTCCGAAGTCACCCAGAAACAGACGATCGCCAATTGTCTGGAGCCGGAAGCGTTCATCGACAAAGCCCTGAGATCGGCTCCCGGCCGGTCCATCTTGGCCATTGATGCCCGCAACGCCTACCGAGAGCACTGTGAAGAGTCCGGTCTCAACCCGGTGCATGATCTTGCGTTCTGGCGGACGCTGCACAGCAAGGCGATCGACCTCGGCGCAAGTAAGGAAAAGCAATCTGGCCGAATTGCCTATCAGGATGTCGCGCTGGCCGCATAGAGTGCAGGCCGCCGCCCGAGAACGATCCTCGCCGGTAGCCTGGTCACTGACTTACATGAATGGTGTGCATGCGGATAACAGCGAGTTGAGGCAAGCGCGCCTATCGTGATTCCGAAACGCTCTTGACACCGGCACCGTTACTCACCCAAGATTACAACTACCGCCAATAGACACCTGCGGGAGAGATCGGTAGTGCCGCCTTTGTGGCAGGCCAAACCGACGCCGAAGGAGCAACCGCCCCGGAAACTCTCAGGCAAACGGACAGCAGGTTGATGGCACTCTGGAAAGTGACTGTTCGGACAGTGGTCCAACGGTCCACCGAAGGGGTCAGGGTCGCGATCGTTCGTGAATGGACGTTCGCCACCTGTATCTCTCAGGTTTCGCGACAGAGGGGGCGCATCCATGAAGGGCATCTTGCCGCTTCGTGAATGCGCTGTTCGCGACAATCGCAGCCGACAGGGCCGGCGATTGCAGAGCCAGAGGTGGAACTCGACGTGTCCGACGCCCAATCCTACAAGCGCGACCTGCGCAAAACCGCGCTGCACGCCGCCCACGTGGCGCGTGGCGGAAAAATGGTGCCGTTCGCCGGCTATGAGATGCCGGTGCAATATCCCCTCGGGGTTCTGAAAGAACATCAGTGGACCCGCACACATGCCGGCCTTTTTGATGTTGCGCACATGGGGATCGCCTACCTGCGCGCAGCCGATGCCCAGCACGAAACCGTCGCGCGCGCACTGGAAGCGCTGGTCCCCGCCGACATCGTCAATATCGCACCGGGCCAGCAGCGCTATACCCAGTTGCTCAATACGAACGGTGGCATCCTCGACGACCTGATGGTGGCCCGCTCAGCCGATCCGGAGCACGCCGGTTGGCTCTATCTCGTCGTTAACGCCGCCTGCAAGTCGGCCGATTACGCTCACATCGCAGCAAACATGCCTGATAACGTCGAGCTGCTACCCACCGAAGACTTTTCGCTGATGGCCCTTCAGGGGCCCGAGGCAGTCGATGTCCTGGCAGACTACGATCCGGCGATTGCCGAGATGGCGTTCATGTCGGCAGCAAGCGCGACCATCGATGGTGTCAAAGTTCACCTGACGCGATCGGGATATACGGGCGAAGACGGCTTCGAAATACCTGTTCCAAATGGCGATGCCGAGCGCATCTGGAACATGCTGCTCGGAGATGACCGGGTCGAGGCGATCGGGCTCGGGGCCCGCGACTCGCTGCGGCTCGAGGCCGGGCTGTGCCTCTATGGCCACGACATCGATATCACGACATCACCGATCGAGGCCGGCCTGACGTGGTCGATCCAGAAACGCCGCCGCGAGGAAGGCGGCTTTCCCGGCGCCAAGCGCATACAGGCAGAACTGAGCAACGGACCAAGCCGGCGCCTCGTTGGAATTCAACCGGAAGGACGTGCCATTGCCCGCGAGGGTACGCCGATCAACTACAAGACCGGCAGCGACATCGGCGTCGTGACATCCGGCGGTTTTGGGCCGACGGCCAATGGTCCGGTTGCGATGGGCTATGTCAGCACCGCCAATGCCGCGCCCGGCACAGAAATCGAACTGCTCGTACGCGGCAAGGCCGTTGCCGCCACCGTGACCAAAATGCCTTTCGTGCCGCACCGTTATGTGCGCAAGCCGAAAACATAATCACCCTTCAAGAACCAACAATACACACTACGGAGCGAAACTGATGGCCCAAGTCTATTATTCCAAAGATCACGAATGGATCAGCGTCGATGGCGATATCGCGACGGTCGGTATCACCAATCACGCGCAGGAACAGCTTGGCGACGTCGTCTTTGTCGAAGTCCCGGAAGCGGGCCGCGCGGTGAAGCCCGGCGATGCCGCAGCCGTTGTCGAGAGCGTCAAGGCCGCCAGCGAGGTCTATGCCCCACTGACAGGCGAAGTCACGGAAGCCAACACGGCGCTGGCCGACACACCCGAACTCGTCAATGAGGATGCCGAGGGCGGCGCATGGTTCTTCAAGATGAGCCTGGCGGACAAGGCGGAACTCGACGGGCTGATGGACCGCGCTGGCTATGACGCCTTTGTCGCTGCAGAGGGCTGAGTTTGATGCGCTATCTTCCTTTGCAGGCCGACGATCGTCAGGCCATGCTCGACGCTGTCGGTGTGTCCAACATCGATGCATTATTCGCTTCGATTCCCTCCGAGCACCTGCTCAAAGATCTGACCGACCTGCCGCGGCGCAAGAGCGAACTCGAGGTCGAGCTCGAACTGGGACGCCTCGCCGGGCGCAACACGCCGGCCGGTTCCGTGCCGTTCTTTGTTGGCTGCGGAGCCTATCGTCACCATGTGCCGGCAACCGTCGACCACCTCATTCAGCGCTCCGAGTTTTTGACGTCGTATACGCCATATCAGCCGGAGGTCACGCAAGGGACGCTGCAGTACCTGTTCGAGTTTCAAACGCAGGTCGCACGGCTGACCGGCATGGATGTCGCCAACGCGTCGATGTACGACGGTTCGACGGCGACGGCTGAAGCGGTGTTGATGGCTCAGCGCACGACACGGCGCGGCAAGGCGGTCCTGTCCGGCGCGCTGCATCCACACTATGGCGCCGTCGTCGAAACGCTCTCGAAATACAACAACACGGTCGTCACGCAGCTGCCCGTCAATCCCACGGGCACGGAAGACATCATCGCTGCTATCGATGATGAAACCGCCTGCGTCGTCGTGCAGAACCCGGACTTCTTCGGCAACATTAGAGACCTGTCGCCGATCGCCGAGGCTGCCCATGCGAAAGGCGCGCTGTTGATTGCCGTCGTCACCGAAATTGTCAGCCTCGGCGCAATCAAGTCGCCGGGTGAAATGGGCGCCGATATCGTCGCCGGTGAAGGCCAGTCGATCGGCAACGGGCTCAACTATGGCGGCCCCTACGTCGGCCTGTTTGCGACACGACAAAAATTCGTTCGCCAGATGCCCGGCCGGCTGTGCGGCGAAACCGTCGATGCCAACGGGACACGCGGCTATGTGCTGACGCTGTCCACGCGCGAGCAGCACATCCGCCGCGAAAAGGCGACAAGCAACATTTGTACGAACTCCGGACTATGTGCACTGGCCTTTACGGTCCATATGACGTTACTCGGCGAAAAGGGACTGCGCGAACTGAGCAACGTCTGCCATGCCAGCGCCGTCGATCTCAGCGAGCGACTGAGTGCGGTCGACGGCGTCGAGGTTCTGACCGGCGACGCCTTTTTCAACGAGTTCACAATACGGCTGCCGAAGGCGGCTGCCGAGGTCGTCGAGGTGCTCGCCGCCCGGGATATCCTCGCCGGTGTGCCGGTTTCGCGGCTGCTGCCGGATGATCCGGCGCTCAAGAATGACCTCGTCGTCGCGTCGACCGAGATCAACACGGATGCGGATCGCAAATGTTTCGCCGAAGCGCTCAAGGAGGCCCTCGCATGAGCATGAACACCCAGGGCCGCCCGACCCGCCCCGCCGCGGCCGCCAACGGTCACGCGGCGCCCGAGACCTTCACCGGCAATCGCGGCCTCGACGTTGTCGAACCACTGATCTTCGAGGTCGGTGACATCAACAAGACCGGCGTCGACTTGCCGGCCGCAAAGCAAGTTTCGCCGCGTCTTGGCGGCCTCGCGCGCACCGAGCCGATCGGCTTGCCCGGCTTGAGCGAGCCCGAAACGATGCGCCACTACGTGCGGCTGTCGCGAAACAACTATGCGATCGACACGGGGATCTACCCGCTCGGCTCGTGCACCATGAAGCACAACGCGCGGCTCAACGAGAAGATGGCGCGCCTGCCGGGATTTGGTGACATTCATCCGCTGCAACCGACATCGACAACGCAGGGCGCGCTTGCCCTGATCCAGACCCTGGCCGGCTACCTGCTGGAGCTCACCGGCATGTCCAGTGTCGCGATGAGCCCCAAGGCGGGCGCGCACGGTGAACTGTGCGGCATGCTCGCGATCCGCGCCGCGCATGATGCCGCCGGCTCGAACCGCAGCATCGTGCTGGTGCCTGAATCCGCACACGGAACAAATCCGGCGACAGCAGCCTTCATGGGCTACAATGTCCGCGCGATCCCGGCACGCGAGGACGGCACGGTCGCCGTCGAGGCGGTCGAAGCAGCCCTCGACGATCAGGTCGCTGCGATCATGCTGACCAATCCCAACACGTGCGGTTTGTTCGAGCCCGAGATCCGCGCCATTGCCGATGCGGTGCACAAGGCTGGCGCCTACTTCTACTGCGATGGCGCCAACTTCAACGCGATTGTCGGCAAGGTCCGTCCCGGCGATCTCGGCATCGATGCGATGCACATCAACCTGCACAAAACATTTTCGACTCCGCATGGCGGCGGCGGCCCGGGTGCGGGACCGGTCGTGCTTTCGGAACGGATCGAAAAGTACGCACCGTTGCCGTTCGTCAGACGCATCGATAGCGGCTTCGAACTCGTCGAGAATCCAGGCGATGTCGGCGATGACGCGGCACCTTTCGGGCGCCTCACAGCCTTCCATGGCCAAATGGGCATGTTCGTGCGCGCGCTGGCCTACATGCTGAGCCACGGCTCCGATGGCATGCGCCAAGCGAGCGAGGACGCAGTGCTGGCGGCCAACTATATTCGCGCGGGCCTGCGCGATACGTTCACGCAGCCGTTCGGTGATCAGCCGTGCATGCACGAGGTGCTGTTCGACGACAGTTTCCTCCACGACACCAATGTCTCGACGCTCGACTTCGCCAAGGCGATGATCGACGAGGGTTTCCATCCGATGACCATGTACTTCCCGTTGGTGGTGCACGGCGCCATGCTGATCGAGCCGACCGAGTCGGAATCGCGTGACAGCCTGGATCAGTTCATCGGCGCGATGAAGGCGCTCGCCAAGGCGGCACAAGCCGGCGAAACCGAGCGCTTTGTCGAGGCACCACGCCTCGCACCGCTGCGTCGCCTCGACGAGACCAGTGCCGCGCGCAAGCCAAAGCTGACCTGGCAACCGGAGGCTGCCGAGGCATAGAGCCCATCACGCGCTGGTCCATGGGCCGAGTTGCAGCGCAACGCGCGCCCATCGGTTGGTTGCGACGCAAACGTAGAGATAGCTTGCGTCCCAACGGATCTCGCCCTGGGCGCCGGTCGCGGTGGCGCTTGCCGGCGTTGACGAATTGCGTATGCGGATGGTGCCGGCCGTATCGACGGCGTGGGTAGGCGCCGTTCCGCGTGGCAGGCCGAAACCGGCGTTTTCTGGGAAACTCACCTGGCCGGATGCCCCATCGGTAACCAGCACATCGTGCCAGGTCGCGCCGTCGGCGCTGACCTTGATGGAAAAGGCGTCGTTACCCGGAAGGCCGAATTCGGCGCGTCCCGAAAAGCCCGACTGGAACAGCAGGCTCGCCGTGTCACTGACCGCCGCCTTGTTGATCTTTAGCTGATGACCATGACCATCGTGGTTGAACAGCGATGCTGCCGCGTTGAGCGACAAGCGGTTGGTTGTATCAGCGGTCGCATTAATACCAACGAGCGGGGTCGGGTTGACTGAAGCGCCGCTTGCGGGCGCGCGCCATGCCGTGCCGTCCCAGCCAAGCAGACGCGCTTCATCGGCGATCCAGGCAAGCCAGCCCGGTCGCGGAACGAAGAATTGCCAGGCGCCGTCCTGATAGGCGGCAACGTGGCCTTCGTGACCGGCCCATGCGCCACTTGCCGAAGCCGCGACAATGTAGCGGTCGCCATCCGTGGGGGTCGCCGCTGGCGCAGCAAGATCGCGATCATGAACAGCCAATTGGACGAGCGCATCCAGCGCCCGGATCGCTTCGTTGTGCGTGACATGCTTTTGCGCCTGCGCGGCGGCAATATAGGGCAGATCGAGATTTGCTGTACTGTCCATGATTTTCCCCGTGTTGGATCACTGGGAAAAGAATAACGC
>JBPCVZ010000373.1:0-7274 GCA_051010015.1 Hyphomicrobiaceae bacterium | reverse complement strand
CCGTCATCGTTCGTGCGCGTGCTCGGCGGCTACGAGATCGAGGACCTCGACACCGAGCACTTGAGCTACAAGTCCTACAACATCGGTCTCGGTGCCTACCGCGAACTGCCCTGGGGCACGACTGTCTACGGCCAGGTCGCCTACCGCAAATACGATTTCGACGGTCTCTATCCGGGCAGCACGGAAAACCGCGAGGACCACCGCTTCGACGTCACGCTCAACCTGACCAAGCGCGACTGGGCGATACTCGGCTACGCGCCCGTCTTGACCTACACCTACACGGTCAACAACAGCAACGTCGGCTTCCACGACTACACCGCCCACGGCATCAATTTCACCGTCACCAAGAATTTCTGACGTGGTGGGCATTGCTGGGCTCGCGTCAGCCGGCGGCAGCGAGCCAGCCGCTTGACGTGCTGACGCGATGTCCTGTCCGCAAGCGCATTGCACACGACGACGGCGTGCTATCGCTCCGTTCGAGACCCGCATCTTCGTTTGTTTCCCGACCAATCAGCGGTTTCGCTCTTGGTGGTACACGTTATGAACCAGAAGCCCGTCGCGGTGCGCGCCGGGCAACCGACCGTTATCGGCGATCGGTTGCCCGATCTCGGGCGCGAAGAGCTGTCGGTGGTTTCCAAGCTGCCACAGCCGCCGCTTATCACCCTGCCCGTGGCCACTCCGTAAACAACGCCTCGAAGCCGAGCCGGCGGGCGTCCTTCTCGAGGCCCGCCCGCTTCAGCGCCCGGATCGTCTCGCCGAGGCCGAGGAGGTGTGTCTTGGCCGTACCTTCCGGCGCGATCGTGCGCAGCGCATAGAGTGTCGTCGCCGCGATCTGGCGCGCTTCCGATGCCTTTTTCAGTGCCGACAGCATGCCGGTTTCGGGCAGGTGGCCGGTCTGCGGCTGCTCGGTGCGGCTCGCCATGTTCCACAGCGGCACCGGAATATTGTAATCGAGCGCGTCGAGCACCGTCGCGAGGCGGTGCAGCATCGCTTGCGAAAACCGGCCCTGGCGCGCCAGGTTCTCGAGCACGTTGATGCTGCGCCCCCGGTCTTGCGGGCCGATCTCGGGATCGGCGATGTCGAGCAGCATCAGCCAGTGCTTGAGCGCCCCGTTTCGCCCGCGCAAGCCGCTGCCCTGAACCCATTGGCGCGCGGTTCGATAATCTGCCCCCGCGGCAAGCGTTTCGATGGCCGTTTCGGCGAACCACGATATTTCCTGTGCCGGGCGCATCTCGCGCACGATCGGCGCCACGGCGGCGGCGGTGACCTCATAGACGCCGTCCCGCCGTGCACTGTCGAGCAGGGCGCGAATGGCACGTGTTTTGGCGAACTGCGCCTGGTTGCGCTCGGCGTTGAGGAAGTGCCGTGCCCGGTCATGGGCGGCATCCGCCGCGCCGCCCGCACCGGCCGTTCGGTAGGCCTCCGCCAACGCCGCAGGTGAAATCACATTCGTCGCGGCGGCGCGCTCGGCTGCCTTGAGCCGCAGCGCGGGCGAAGCATTGCTGTCGGTCGCCACGAGTTGCAGGAAGGCGGCGTTGGCGCGTGGCAGCATGCTGTCGATCAGGGCCGGATCGGGCGCCTTGAGTTGCCGCACGAGCAAGCCTTCGACCAGCGAAACACGCCTTGGCAGCGGCGCGCGGACGTTGCCGCCGCTGGCGATGGCCTCCAGGAGGCCGATCACGAAGGGACGGTTGTAGCCCGAATCGCGGGCCAGTTCGGCGGCCAGGCTGCCGGCCTTCGGGTTGCCGGCGACAATCGCGCAATACCCGGCCAGCACCACCGCTTCGCCGCGCAGGCGCCGAGGTAGCTTGCCCGGCTTGGCAACTGCCGCCTTGATGCGCCGGCAGCCGCTATCTTGGTCGCCGGTCGCAAGGTCGAGCACCGCGCCGGTGACCTGGTCGGCCGGGTTCTTGGACGTGCCGCGCGCGCCGCCGCCTTTCAGGCGCTGCGCCTCCTCGAAGCGGCCCGCCTTGAGCAGCGCCGTGCGGCGTACGCCTTCGAGGCGAGGATCGGGCACCGGGCCGGACATGATCCGGCGCCACAGTGCGTTGAGTGCCGGCGATGCGGGTGGAACGCGCAACGGCGCGAGCAGCTGCTCGGCAGCGGATGCATCGAGGCCCTGCCAGGCGCCGTCGGGCAACCCGCCGTCGGCCGACACAACCGGCGCCAGTTCGCCGCGTTCAACACCCGGTGCGTTGGCCGCGAAGCTGGGCGCACCGGTCGACGGCGCGGGCACGTAGGTCCCGGGCGCGCCATAGGGCGCCGAACCCGGCACGGTGCTGCCCGCGACGCCAGGCGGCTGATAACCGCCCCCACTGGCATAGCCGGGCGGCGTTGCCGGATACGGCTGAGGTGTCGAGGAACGGCCATCGAACTTGGTGACCGGCGCCAGATATGGCTGGCGGTCGCCGTTTTGCGGCGGTTCGGCTCGGCGTGACTTCCGGGCTTTGCGGGCTGCCTCGCGGTCCTGCTCGGCAAACGGGTTCCAGGAGTCGTCGGCCGGCGCTGCAGGCGCGAGGATCGCCACGAGTACGGCGGCGATCACGGTCGTCGCTGACCGTTGGGTCCATCCGGCACTCGCCAGCATACGCATTGTGATCACCCGGTTACCTTCGGATTTTGACGTTTGGCAGCGGTTTTTGTACTTCGCTCTGTTCGGGCTCGAAATAGACCGCGAGTACATACAAGCTGCCGTACGAGACGGCAAACAACATTGAGACCACGAAGAGGAAGCGAAACAGGCTTGGCATAGAGATTTCGTCTTTTGGCTCTCGTGCTAGACAAGACCAGGCGTGCTTGGTCAGGTTCCAGGTATCAGGCTACAGCGTGGCGCGAGTATGACCGATTCTGTGCGTTTGGGGCATATCGCTTGAGCCGTTTGGCTGCGGATGGGTGGCTTGTTTGTCCGGGTGCAAAAGCGTTCGCGGTCGGATAATACTTGGCTGAAGGGCATCCGGGCTGATCAGCATCTGGCTGTGCGTCATGGATCGGACAACATCACCGGGTTATCGAGGAAGCATGGCCGGATCGGGCATCAAGCGGAACGCAGCGACACAGCAGACGGCAGCCAAGCTGGTCGAGCGCCTGGGCCAGCGGTCGATCGTGCTTGTTGGCCTGATGGGGTGTGGCAAGTCGTCGGTCGGCCGGCGCCTGGCGGTCAAGCTCGGGCTGCCGTTCGTCGATGCCGATACCGAGATCGAACTCGCCGCTGGCAAGACCATTCCGGAGATTTTCACCGACTACGGCGAGGAACACTTTCGAGATCGCGAGCATCTCGTCATTGCCCGCCTGCTGCGCGGCGGCCCCCAGGTCCTGGCAACCGGCGGCGGCGCCTATATGCGGGCCGACACGCGTTTGGCCATCGCCAAGGCCGGCATCGCGGTCTGGCTGCGGGCCGAACTCGACGTGCTGATGCGCCGTGTCATGCGCCGTGATGACCGGCCGATGCTCAAGAACGCCGATCCCGAAGCGACGATGCGCCAGTTGATGGATGTGCGCTATCCGATCTATGCCGAGGCAGACCTGACCATCGAGAGCCGCGACGTGACGCATGAAGTCGTGGTCAATGAGATCGTGACGGCGCTCAAGCGTGGGCCCCTGGCCGAAACCTGAAAACACGCACAAATGCGAACTGGCAATCAACGAACTGGGATGACCAATGGGCACCTCTGAGCACAGCGAACGGCATGGCACGGTGCGCGTCGAACTGGGGCCGCGCAGCTACGACGTGTTGATCGGCGAAGGGCTGATCGACGAGACCGTCAAGCACGTGACAGCAGCATTCGGGGCGGCCAGATGCGCGATCGTGACCGATGACAATGTCGCGGCGGATCACCTTGCGACCATTGAGGCGCCGCTCAAGCGGGCCGGCCTATGGCGCACGTCCGTCATCTTGCCGGCTGGCGAGAAGACCAAGAGTCTCGAGCAGTTGCAGGTTCTCAGCGAGGCGCTGCTCGAGGCCGGCACCGAACGCCGCGATATTGTAATCGCGCTGGGTGGTGGTGTGATCGGTGATCTCGGAGGGTTCGCGGCAGCGATACTGCGTCGCGGCGTTCGCTTCCTGCAGATTCCGACCAGCCTTCTTGCGCAGGTCGATTCGTCCGTCGGCGGCAAGACCGGCATCAATAGCCCGCAGGGCAAGAACCTGATTGGCGCGTTCCACCAGCCCGGCCTGGTGCTTGCCGATACCGGTGTACTTGCAACGCTGCCCGATCGCCAGATGCGCGCCGGCTATGGCGAAGTCGTCAAGTACGGACTGCTTGGCGATCGTGCATTCTACAGCTGGCTCGAAGACAATGCCGGCGCCGTCGCGTCGCGTGACCCGGCTGCGTTGCGCCATGCGGTGACGCGCGGCGTCGAGATGAAGGCCGAGATCGTCGCCCGCGATGAAACCGAGACCGGCGACCGCGCCCTGCTCAACCTTGGCCATACGTTCGGGCATGCGCTCGAAGCGTGGACGGGCTACTCCGACCGCCTGCTGCATGGTGAAGGCGTCGCGATCGGCGTGTGCCTCGCGTTTCGGCTCTCGGAGGCGCTGGAGCTGTGCCCGCCGCAAACTGCCGCGCGCGTCGCCGCCCACATCAAGTCGGTCGGTCTGCCGACGGAGTTGAGCGATATCCCGGGCGGTGAAGCGCCGACCGCGGACCACCTTGTCGACCTGATGGGACAGGACAAGAAGGTCCTGGATGGTCAACTGACATTCATCCTTGCACGTGACATTGGCGCCGCGTTCGTGACCCGTGATGTCGCGGCAAGCCAGGTCCGTGACTTTCTCGACACGCAGCTTTCGCCAAGTTGAACGGCAACACCCTTGCAATCGGGTGACATCGCCTCCAGATAGGTGATGTTATCCGCTTCACAGCGCGCTTGGTGCTGGACTGTTGCGACCGGTCATGCGATCTTAGAGCCTTCAACATCGGCTCTCGTTATATTGCCCGTTCGCCTGTCTTGGCGATCGCGTTCGGGGCCGTCCTTCGCATACCCATCCATCACACACTTTGACAACGGAACGACATGAGAGATGTTAGAGGCAACAGCCTGAGCGATCGTATTGAAAACAAGATGCGGGCGAAACAGGCATTGCTGGAACGATTGAGCAAGATGCCGAAGCCCGATGACCCCGAAGTCATCGCGCGCAAGGCCGAGAGGGCCGCCGCGGCCGAGCGCCGCCGGATTGCCAAGGCCGAGCGCGAAGCCGCCAAGGCGCAAGCCGAGCGCGAGCGCCAGGAACGCGAAGCGGCCGAAAAAATCGCCGAAGCCGAACGTGCCGCCAAACTCGCCCGCGAAGAGGCCGACCGCCAGGTCGCCTTGCTCGCGGAACAGAAGGCGGCCCGCGATGCCCGCTACGCGGCGCGCAAGAAACGCAAATCCAAAGCCCGGGCTTAGCGCTGCGGCTCTAGAGCCGCGATCCTCTAATCACCGGCGGCGGCTGGCGGTGCGAGGCGACGCAGGCGGATCGCGGTGATGCGGTTCTTGTTGCGGCGCAGGATCTCGAAGCGATAGCCGTGGAACGTGAACGTCTGGCCCGGCTCCGGAATGGTCTGGGCCTCGTGGATCACCAGGCCTGCGATCGTTACCGCCTCGGCGTCCGGCAGGTTCCAGTCCATCTCGCGGTTGATGTCGCGGATCGCAACGCCACCGTCGACGTTGATCGCGCCGTCCGGCTGGCGCCGGATCACTTCCTCGCCGACATCGTGCTCGTCGATGATCTCGCCGACGATCTCCTCGAGAATGTCCTCGAGTGTCACCAGGCCTTGCACTTCGCCGTATTCGTCGACGACCATGGCGAGCTGCACCTTGCGGTGCAAGAACGCACTCAGCTGGTTCGGCACGCTGGTCGTATCCGGCACGAACCACGGCTCCGTCGCGATTGCGTCGATATCGAGCTTGGCAACGTCCCAGTCGTTACGGCCGAGCGCTGCGAGCAGGTCCTTCGCGTTGAGAATGCCGACGATGTTATCGGGTTCGTCGCGCCAAATTGGTAGACGCGTGTGCGGGCTGCGCAGCACGTCCGCAACGATTCTCTCTGGCGGATCGCTGCCATTGATGGTGTCCATCTCGGTGCGGTGCTTCATCAGGTCGTCGAGTTCGAGGTCGCGCAGGTCGAGCACACCGCCGAGTCGCTTGGCGTCGCTATGATCGACGATCCCCTCGCGGCTGGAGAGTTCGATCGTGCCGCGCAGCTCGTGATGCGCGAGAACGTTGGCTTCGTCATCGTCCCGCGTCGGTGTCAGGCGCATGAGTTGGGCAACGATCCATTCGATGATGCGCGTCAGCGGACGAAGCACCCAGATCAGGCCGCTCATCACCGGTGCGACGACCAGGGCGAAGCGATCCGAGTAGGCAATCGCGTACGTCTTGGGCAGAACCTCGCAGAAGATGACGATGAAGATTGTCAGGATGATCGTCGCATAGAGCACCCCGGCCTCGCCGAACATTTCGATCATGACGCTGGTCATCAGCGCCGACGCCAGGATGTTGACAAGGTTGTTGCCGAGCAGGACCGTGCCGATGATGCGTTCAGGCTTTTGCAGCAGGCGGCCGACGATGCCGGCGTGCTTGCTGCCTTCGCGTTCCAGCGCATGCATCCGCGCGCGTGACACGGCGGTCAGTGCGGTTTCGGAGCCGGAAAAAAAGGCGGACAATGCGAGTAGAACGGCTACCGCGGCTAGAATGAGCGCGAGATCGGGATCGATTGGCATGGTGTCCGACGTTTTCGGTTGGGGGGGCAGGGGTGACGATGTGCGTTCAAAGCGGTCTGAAGTGGATGTCAGCAGGCCTTTAGGCCTGTGGCCCTAAGCCTTGATGGTCTCGTCCGGGGCGTGGGCGTGAATCGCGAGTGCATGCAGGCGACCGGCGAGTTCTTCGGCAAGCGCCTCGTTGATCAGGCGATGGCGATTGACCCGCGACAGCCCGGCAAAGCGCGGCGACACGATGGTCACTCGGAAATGGCTTTCTCCGGTTCCAGGCGATGAGCGGTGGCCGGCATGCAATTCACTCTCGTTGACCACATCCAGTCGCGTGGGTTCCAGGGCAACCATGAGTTTCGCGCGGATTTCTTGTTCGAGAGTCACCTGAATTTTCCTTCGTGGCGGCAAAATTGAAACTTGACAACCATGGCATGCTACAGCGCTCGGCGCCTGTGTGTCAGGCGCTATAACATTGAGAGCACGAATGTGTGTGAACTGTCGCGACTGACTTGTTTCTTGGGGCTCACATCTTCATAGTATCGCCGCCATGACTTCTGATTCAAAATATTTCGACATGATCCGCAT
>JBPCVZ010000372.1:0-3669 GCA_051010015.1 Hyphomicrobiaceae bacterium | reverse complement strand
CGTCGCACGCGAATATCGGCGAACTTGTCGCGCCGCGTATTGAATATGATACCGGTCATGCCGGCGGGCCGGCCGGATTTGAAGGTCTTGCGCACGACGCGGCCATCACGCATGGCGGGAAAGTCGTAACCGTCGATCCAGCGTGCCGGATCGGTCTCGCGGCGGGCATTGACCGTGCCGATCTTGAAGGCCTCGAAAACGGCAGAGGCGTCGCGATAGTAGAGTTGGTGGATCTCTTCGAAATTGTGCATGCCGCGGCGCGCCGGGCGATCAGCGGCCCAGTATTTCGGGTTTAGGCGATAGAGGAGCGCGTCGCCGGGGTCGATTCTGGCAATGACATAGGGACCGCTGCCAATTGGCGTTCGCAGTGTGGTCTGGTCGAACGTCTCGGGGTCGACGGCATGTTTCGGCAGGATCGGCATCAGCCCCATGATCAAGGGGATTTCGCGATCACCGTTGGTCTTGAAGCTGAATTTGATGGTCTTGGAGTCGATTTTTTCCGCTTGCTTCACTTTGTTATAGTGACTGCGCAGGTATGGACGTCCCTTGCGCCGCAGCAGGTCGTGGGAGAACAGGATATCGTCGGCGGTAATCCGTTTGCCATCGGAAAAGGCGGCATCGGGGTCGATGTGAAATGTGATCGATGAACGATCAGCCGGCACATCAAGGGCCTGGGCAATCAACCCGTACAATGTAAACGGCTCGTCAGCGCTGCGTGCCAAAAGGCTCTCATAGACCAGGCCGCGCAGTCCATCGGGAGCGACGCCGCGCACGATGAACGGATTAAGGCTGTCAAATGAGCCACGTTGAGCCAGCGTCAGGCGGCCGCCACGCGGTGCGTTCGGATTGACGTAGGGAAAATGTTTGAAATCGGGGCCGAGCGCGGGTTGGCCGTGCATCGCGATCGCATGCCGCACCGGCTGTGAGGCGATTGAGGCGGCCGAAAAGCAGAATGGTGCTACAACAATCAACAGAAACTGCAGCCAAACGGCGTGCTTTCGGCTCTCAAGGCCTGATATAGGTGGTATCCGAACGAATGGGCTCAAAACGGGCTCCGGCTGGTTGATACGGTATTTGTGCAATAGACAGCAGCTTCTGCCGACGTCAAATGCTGGCGACGCTGGTAGTATCAGGAAGGAAGCAGGCGGGCGCGTGGCTGTTTGGTCACGATTGCACCGTGTGACAAAGAGGATGGGTGAGAGACGTTCGGCCGTCACGCGATCGCCGCAATCTGACCTTTACTCGCCACAGACGCGACGACACCGCGACCATGCAGACAGTGAGGCTGATTATTTGGTCCGGTCCGGCAGCATTTCTTTGCAGCCACAAATAACTCTATCGGAGCATGAGATGATGGAACGCTGGGGACAATCCATGGGACGAATTGGTTGCGCGACACTAGCCGCTGTTGGTGCCAGCCTGCTGTTTGGCGGTGTGGCGATGGCGCAAGGCAAGAAGGCGGCCGCCAAAAAGGCCGACACGCAGGTCGCCTGGGTCAAGGTCTGCAAGGAGTCAGTGGTTACCAAACTCCCCAAGGACAAGAAGGGCAAGCCGACACAGCAAAAGAAAATGATCTGTCGAACGCGCTATGAGCAACTGGCGCCGTTTGCAGCCATGTCAATTCAAATCCAGTCGATCAAGGACGTGGATGAATTGGGCTTGATCATCTCCTTCTCACTGCCACAGCAAATGGCGATCAAGCCCGGTATTCTGGCTGCCGTTTACTCCGCTTCGCAGTGGGAGAAGGTGAAGAAGAAACAAAAAGCCGTCGACAAGAAGAAGCTCAAGATCCTCAAGGTCGGGTACACGCGGTGCGGGCCTGGGAGCTGCAATGCCGAGGTGCCGGCACCGAAACCGCTGATCGCTGATATGCGCAAGGGTGCGGTGATGCTCGTGAAGGCTTTCCGAGGTGATGGCCAGGTGGTCGAAGTGCCAGTAAGCTTGGCTGGCTTTGCCAAGGTCCTCGATGGCAAGCCGACGGATCTCGCGGCTTATACCAAGGCGCGTCAGCGGGCATTGCAGGCGTTGAGCGCGCGACGCAATCAAATCCTTGCGCAGGAGCGCGCGCGCCGGAGTAACGCAAAAATCCCCGAGCCGAAGCAGGTCAAGAAGCAGTAGGTGCAGTCGGCTTTCCATCAAACGAAATACGGCCCCGCCGACCATGTCGAGCGGGGCCGTTTTGCATTCCTCCCTCGGCGCAATGGCGCCCAACCGATCCGATCCGGCGTCTATTCAATGCGCGTTCATAAAGATGGCGCGAAACTGACCATGCTCGTCTTGCTCGAATAGCTCCGGTATCTGCGGATGGCGGAGCGGTTCGCCGCTATCGTCTTGCAGGAGGTTCTGCTCGGAGACGTAGGCGACGTATTCCGACTCGTCGTTTTCTGCGAGCAGATGATAGAAGGGTTGATCTTTACGCGGACGTTTGTCTTCCGGTATGGCCTGCCACCACTCTTCCGTGTTGGCAAATTCCGGATCAATATCAAAGACAAGCCCGCGAAATGGATGGAAGCGATGCCGGACAACTTCACCGACATGAAACTTCGCTGTTTTGACATTTCGTATGTCGCGCGTCATGGCGTTTGTCATCTCTCGATGTTCGATCATGCCCTATTAGCAGCCAGAAGCTTGCGTATGGTCAAGACATTCTGAGTATCGTCGTTTAGATGCCGTTGCGCGGTTGCAACTATGGTTGTGCACGTTATAAGGCCGCGCTGGCACCGAAGACGTCTCAAAAGCCGTAAGCCTTTGCCTGCTCACGATCTTTTTGAGCAACTATCTTCGCCAAGTCAACGATAACGCGTGCT
Source organism: Hyphomicrobiaceae bacterium (assembly GCA_051010015.1). Lineage (GTDB taxonomy): Bacteria > Pseudomonadota > Alphaproteobacteria > Rhizobiales > Hyphomicrobiaceae > CAJQQK01. The sequence continues at coordinate 862 of JBPCVZ010000372.1, read as the reverse complement.
TGTTTCCACGTTGCATCATCTTGCATCTTACCATCAATCATCACCGCGCCCGTCCCGTCTGGCATTGCCTCGAGTATTTTCCTGGCAAAAAGAACCTCATCGACATCCGGAGAAAACACCCGTTTTGCGATGTCGACTTGCGACGGGTGGAGTGACCAGGCGCCGACGCATCCCATCAAAAAGGCGTTGCGAAACTGCGCCTCGCAGGCCTCTGGATCGGAGAAGTCGCCGAACGGGCCGTAAAACGCCTTGATTCCGGTGCGCTGGCAGGCATCCACCATCTTGGCGACCGTATAGTGCCAAAGGTCCTGCTGGACGAGATTGCGGGACGAAGCCGGCGCGGCGTCACCGTCAGCTGCCGTTTTGTCGCTCAGGACGCCGTAAGCCGGGTGCCCGCCTCCGACGCGTGTCGTTTTCATGCCGCGTGATGCGGCCAGGTCCGCTGGTCCAAGGCTCATGCCGTGCATGCGTGGGCTGGCCTCCGCAATGGCCTCGACGTTGGCGACACCCTCCGCGGTTTCGAGAATGGCATGGATGAGGATGGGGCGGGAGATGTCGGCGCGGGCTTCCAACTGGGCCAGGAGCTGATCGAGGTAATGTATATCCCAGGGGCCTTCGACCTTGGGCAGCATGATGACGTCGAGTTTGTCGCCAATGGCGGTGACAATGTCGATGACATCGTCGAGTGCCCACGGCGAATTGAGGCAGTTTATCCGCGTCCACAGGCCCGTATCGCCAAAATCGTTGTCACGGGCCATTTTGATGAAGCCGCTCCGAGCCGCCTCCTTGGCGTCAGCGGCGATGGCGTCCTCGAGATTGCCGAGTACGACATCCACGGTCGGTATGATGGCCGGCAACTTGT
>JBPCVZ010000371.1:0-7241 GCA_051010015.1 Hyphomicrobiaceae bacterium | reverse complement strand
ACCGCCCGGACCCGGTTATCGCGCATCTGGCGCAAGGCTTCGATGACCATGTCGCCGGAACGAACATGGATCAGGGCACCACTCTTCTGGGCCAGAACGCTTTTTACTATGCTCATCGATTTCCTCTCGTGGACCCTGTCCTGTCCTACCCATCTTGATGGTCTACATTGCAGGTTAGTCAGAATATCCTGCCTTGTCAGCACCGCGCCTGCGTCGCCGGTACTGACAGAAGGCGCCACGATCACATATGCCTCAAAAATAGATTCGCTCCGATGAGAGGTCTGCTCGGGGTCAAACCCGGCCATCGAGCGACGCTCCGAACCGTCAGCAATGCCCTCATAAGCTGGCGAACGCCGAGCTTCCGGAAGGGCCAGCTACGGACGCGAGCAGGTGCAGCATGCTCCGATTGCGTCATCGATGCGCAGTCGCAACAGCGGACGTGGCCTCAGTTCGATGTGGTGCATCGCACCAACGTCGCGTTGTCCACTTTCGGACGTCGGCCAACTGCCTCAGCTCGCTTCATTTGCCGTTGGTCGCTCAAAAATCACTTCGGCTATCGGATATTGAGCGGCTTTCAATGCCCTTCACGCGGCGACCTTCTGTCGGCAATAACACGAGGCTGTGACCGCCACCTCGGCGCGTGCGACTGCCTTGTCGAGCTGCAACTTGACCTGTTTGACCTCCGTCGTCTCGCCGCGATGGACAAGACATTCGTGCAGACCATGCAGGCTCCAGACATTGCCCGGGTGTTGGCAGGCCCTGCTCAGGGTTGCATCGAGGCCGAGGTCGGCGCGATAGACCTGTTCGGCTTCATCGTAGTGACCCTGCTCAATCAGGAGAGCTCCCAGCGCGTGCCGGGTCGGCTGCATCCAACCCCATGGCTCGTCGTAGGGCAGATTGTCGTCCAGCTCGACGGATTTGCGAAGGTGTGCGAAGGCGTCCTCGTGGTTGCCTTTGTGATATTCTAGCTCACCCATCAGCATCTGTTCGCCGACCTGCAAAATATCGCGACAGGTGTTGTTGAACAGCATCCGGCTTTCTGGCACTCGGTCGCGGGTGGCAAGGAAGTGGCCTTTTTCTGTCTCCGCTTCAGCCAGTGCTCCAGTATTGGCGAGCGCAACGGTGCGTGCGTAGTGCATCATCGCCGTCGTCACACAGTAGAGGTCCCTGTCTTCAGGAAGTTCCTGGTCCAGAATGTCCTGCCATCTGCCGAACCTTATCAGCACGTGCTGCTTCATCGGAATGAAGGCTTCGAACCAATCCGCCATTGGCGCGAGGGTTTCCTTCGGCAGGGTAGCGATTAGTTCGTCAGCGGTTTCCAATGCCGGTGTTGGCTGTCCAAGGAACATCGCTCCGTAGATCTTGAAATGGTAGTTGTGGCAGCGATAGACCGAATAGAAGTTCTCGGCACCGGCACGCTCGAGAAACTTTCGGTCTGCAACCATTGCCGTGTGGTTGCGCGAAACGACATTCTGATAATCACCGCATAAGACGTCGATATGGGTCGCCATGTGCAACAGGTGACCAGCGTCCGGCACCAGCGTGCTCAGCGCATCACCCTGGCGGAGCGCGCGTTCCGGATGCGGCGACATTTCCATCAAGTGGATGTACATGTGCAGCAAGCCCGGATGGCTCCAGGCCCCGTCCAGACGGCCGAAAGCATCTTCCAGAACCCTGATGGCCTCCAGCGTATCTGCTCCTTCTGCAGGCTGGCCCGATGGAAGGTCCCAGAGCTGCCAAGGCGTGCGGTTCATTATCGCCTCTGCAAACAGGCAGCAAACATCCAGGTCATCGGGATGAGCCTTGTGAACGTCGCGCATCGCATTGGCGTAGGCGTCGTTCCAGGGTGCATACTCTTGCACCGACGCGTCGGACGGATATCGATGTGGGAGCGCCTCAATGAGTGCACGCTCGTCTGGAGTGACGGAGCCTTTCAATTCAATCGCCCGAGCAACAGCTGTTTGCGCTTGTTCGAGAGCATCGGGTTTTTCATCTTCCTCGAAGGCTTCCCAGGGCTTGTTGTAATTGGGGCCGATCGCATAGGCGATACCCCAGTGCGCCATGGCACAATTCGGGTCAGCCTCCAGTGATCTCTGGAAGCATACAATCGCTTCTTCATGGTTGTAGGCGTAGGTCCAGACCAGACCGCGGTCGAACCATTGTTGTGCAGTCGGGGATGAAGTCGTGATCTTGCGGGAATAAGTTCCTAGATCATAGTAATCCATCGAATCCTCCATCATCGATCGTTGGTGCGAAGCACGCCGCACAATCGACAGTGAAGCAGATTATCCAATCGGTTGCGAACCCCGCCCGTAAATTTCTTAGGGCAACTCGGTCGAAATCTATGTCAGGCAGCAACTGACAAAGTTCGCGATGGAATCCACGCCTGACTTTCTTGATAGCCTTTATCGGTGGAAGAACCAGCCGTTTCAGGAGCCCGAACATATGGCAATTCTGCTGAACGGCTTGCGCAAGGCGGGATTCTCATGATGACCGGCTAGGGTCATGAGGTGACATGGTCCAAACGCCCACTTGTTCAGTTGAGAACGGAGTAAACCTATGTTCAAAATGTAGGAAAGGGCGCTAATGCGCATTTCTGTATCGGAGCAGATGCATGGAAAGGTTCGAAACATCTGGATCTCAGGAACAGCGCGGACTTCAAGAGAAGATTGCGCGACTAGACCCTATAATTAGCAGATCCGAAGGTCTCTACAACGGAGGCAGAACGCTAGGGATTGAAGCAAATAATCCCTATTCGGCGACGGAACTTAAGGGATTTGTCGAAGAGTTCGAGCTGATCATGGTCACATTCGCCACTGGCGACCAGTTGCCGTTCTATGAGAAAATCAGCAAGGACAACGAGTATGAACTCCAGGTCTGGAACATTCTGGAATCTGACGAGAGAACGAAACACGTTTGTGAGCATCTGTCATCGAGCAAAACTTGGCCTCCTGGTTGGGCTGCAGAGTTCATCGATCAATACTCTCCTGCCTCAATGGTTGAAGCATTTCAGAGTTTGACTCAATCCGAGGGGGTTGCCGGACCTCCGGGATACATCCTGCGGGGTCTTCGCACCGAAGCCATTTGCATGCTGGTTTTTGATGAACGCGGCAAGGCCGCAGCCACTTCATGCTGTGTTGACCGGCACCAAGGTCGCACAAATTTCGCCCGGCACATTTTTGTCGGATACGTCGCAGTTGCGTCCGATCACAAGCGCCAGGGGTTCGGTAGCTTGGCACTATCGACAATAATTTCCGAAGCATCCAAGCGCCTCAACATCACCAGTTTCTATACTGGGGTTAAGCCCGACAACCGGGCATCCATTGCTATGTGTGAGGCCTGTGGCTTGTCACACAATGGGAGATATGCTTTTGGGCTCTGGAAGCCTGATGTTTTCGGCAAAAAATTCACCAGTTAATTGGAACGTGGACTCACTTCTGGATATTATGGCTTGGGCGCGCCGTACTCCTGACCAACTTTTCCGAGTCGGGTCAAAGGCGGCGGTTGCGTCTCATTGCCGGCATGTCCGCTCAACCACCATATAGCTGCCGGCTTGCTGCGGCGCAGTGAAACGTCGCTCGGGGCCAGCAAGAGACCTGAGCAGGCGCAGCGTGCTCCGATGATCTCATCCGTAACCCAGTACCGCACGAATTCACCATCAGAAATTTGCAACCACATTTCCGGACCGTATATCGTGAATTCAGGACCGTTGATCTGAGGCTCAAAGATTGGAGATGCAGCATGGCGCTTTCAGGTAGCAAACCAGACTGGCTTACATTCGATTGTTACGGAACACTCATTCAATGGGACGAAGGTCTGCTCGCTGCCGTCAACCAGATTCTTGCTAAGCAACCGGCAACAACCGTGGAAGCCGATACGTTAATTGAAGTGTACGACAAGTATGAGCACGAACTTGAGCAAACACCGCCACATCGCACATTTCGCGACGTGGCCGGCACCGGTCTTGAGATGGCAATGAAGGAGCTTGGACTTTCGTACGAACAAAGCGACATTGAAATTTTAACCTCAAGCATCTCGCGCATGCCACCGTTCCCTGAAGTTCCCGGCGCACTAGGTGATCTCAAGTCAATGGGTTTCAAGCTGTGCATTATCTCAAACACGGATGACGACATTATTGCCGGGAACGTCGCCCAGCTCGGCGGACATATTGATCGCGTTGTCTCGGCGGAGCAGGCGCAAGCCTATAAGCCGTCGCGCAAGACATTCGAATTCGCGCACAAAGCGCTTGGCGTCACGCAAGACAAAATCGTCCACATTTGCGCCAGCCCCCACCTCGATTTGGCTGCAGCTCGTGAAATGGGATTTCGATGTGTTTGGATCGACCGAGGAACGGGTCGCAAGCCACTGCCAGACTACGCACCGAACGAAACACTGCCGACCCTCGATCGCGTCCCTGAGTTATTCCAGGCGATCGGCTGGAACTGACAGCGCCAATAGGATGCCGTTCTCCCTGTCGGTGCCGACGATGGTTGGTGCATTGCGAAGTTGGTTTTCTGCCGACCTCCGCTGTGGGGCATTAGCTGCCATAGGGATCTACGCGTAGGCGACCGCTCAGCCTCCGATAGCAGACATGGTGCTGCCAAATGTTCGGCGTGGCAACGTCGAGCGTGTCGGCGTTAGCTTCTCGGATATACCGACGGTCGCCTTCACCAGCCTGTCGATTGCCCCGGATGCATTCGTCCGTGCCCGTGGCGCTGCCGGCTGTGCACGCAATCCCTAACCGTCAGGCAGCTCCGCAGCCTACTGCGCGATGTAACCGCCATCGATGACCAGCTCGGTGCCGGTGACGAACGAGGCTTCGTCGGATGCCAGGTAGAGAACGCCGTAGGCGACATCCATCACCTCGCCGAAGCGGCGCAGCGGCGTCACGTCAACCTTGGCGGCGCGTGCGGGCGTGCTCGGCCGGTTGAGCATCGGCGGCATGAAACCGGGGTGGACGGAGTTGACGCGCACGCCGCTCGGTCCCAACCGCACCGCGGCGCTCTTCGTGAAGAGCCGTACCGCACCTTTCGATGCGCCATAGCCGGGGTGACCGTCCGCGGTCCCGATATAACCCATGATCGATGAAATATTGACGATCGAACCGCCACCGGTCTTGGCCATTTCGGCCGCCGCAAGGGTCGTGCCCAGGAACACACTGGTGGCGTTGACGGCGATCAGCTTTTCCCACCCCGCCAGCTCCGTTTCAGCACTGACCGAGCTGCCGCTGATGCCCGCGTTGTTGACCAGGATATCGAGCCTGCCATAGGTCGCGATGGCGGTTGCAATCAGGTGCTGCCATGCCGCTTCCGATGTCACGTCGGTCTTCACGAACGTGGCCCGGCCCTGGCTGGCGCAGATGTCGGCGGTGACCGCTTCGCCCTCTTGCTGAAGGACATCGGCGATCACGACGGCAGCACCTTCCTTGGCGAACAGGCGGGCTTCGGCCTCGCCCATGCCGTGCGCGCCGCCGGTGATGATGGCGACCTTGTCTTTCAGTCTCACGCTGCTCTCCCTCGTTGATCCGCATTGATCATCGGCGTTCAGACCGTCGAGAGCAAGCTTCGCGGCTCAAGCGTGTCGCATAAAATGCTCCCCGCTTTAGCTCCCTTTGGGCTCACGGCTATTCCCTCGCTTCGCTCGGGGCCTCCGCCATGCACGCGTTAGCGTGCGTTGCACGCTGTGGGCGGCGCGAGGCGCCGGGCCGCGGTCGCGGCCTTGTTGTTGAATCCGATTGGATGCGACATGCTCTAGCGGCCGTGAATGTGCTGCGGGCCATGGCCAACACGTGCGCACGGTGTGGCTGGCGAATTCTCGAATTTTCAGTGAATGGCGCGGTCGAATGGAGACATCCGCGAACGTCGAAAAATTGTCCCGTGGCGGACGGTGGAGGGATCGAACCTCCGCACCCTCGCGGGCTCGCCGGGGTAGCATCCCGGTGCATTGCCACTCTGCCAACCGTCCGTGCCCGAGTGGGTGAGACGGTTGCCCGCCTCACCCCTTGACGTTGACGACCTGGCGCAGCGTGTGCACGACCTCGATGAGGTCCTGCTGGGCTGCGATGACGGACGAGATGTCCTTGTAGGCCGCCGGGCTCTCGTCGATGATCGCGCGATCCTTGCGGCATTCGATGCCCTCGGTCGCCGCGCGATGATCTTTCAGCGTGATCCGCTGGCGCGCCTCGGTGCGTGACATCGCGCGGCCGGCGCCGTGCGAGCACGAGCAGAAACTGTCGGCGTTGCCGCGGCCGCGCACGATGAACGAACCGGTGCCCATCGACCCCGGGATGATGCCGAGATCGCCGGCGCGGGCGCGCACCGCGCCCTTGCGCGTGACCCACACATCGGCGCCGAAATGGTTCTCCTGGACGGCGTAGTTGTGGTGGCAGTTGACCGCCATGTCGCCGACCTGGAATTTCGGCAGGTGCTTGCGCAGCGTGCGCAGCACCGCGTCCATCATCGCCTGGCGGTTTTCCCAGGCGTAGTCCTGGGCCCAGTTGAGCGCCTCGATGTAGTCGTCGAAGTGCTCGGTGCCCTCGGACAGGTAGGCCAGGTCCTTGTCCGGCAGGTTGACGAAGTGGCGCTTCATGTCGTTGCGGGCCAGGTTGATGAAATACTGGCCGATGACGTTGCCGGGGCCGCGCGAGCCCGAATGCAGCATCACCCACACGTCGTCGTTTTCATCGAGGCAGACCTCGATGAAGTGATTGCCGGTGCCGAGCGACCCGAGCTGGTGGGCGGGCGCCTTGTGCGAAATCCGCGGATGCTTGTCGATGATCGTGCGATAGCGATCATCGAGGTCGCGCCAGCGGGTGCCGACCGAATTGGGCACGGTCTCCCAGCCGCCGCGGCGGGCGCGGCCCTTGGTGGAGACGAACCCGTGCGGCACGGCACGCTCGATGTCGGAGCGCACCGTCGCGAGGTTGTCCGGCAGCTGATGCGCCTTGACAGTCAGCTTCCAGGCCATCATCCCGCAGCCGATGTCGACGCCGACGGCGGCCGGAATGATCGCGCCCTTGGTCGGGATCACCGAACCCACCGTTGCGCCGATGCCGTAATGGCAGTCCGGCATGGCCGCGACATGCTTGTGAATGAACGGCAGCTTGGCGACGTTCTTCATCTGCTCGATGGCGGCGTCGTCGATCTGGACGTTCTGCGTCCACATCTTGAGCGGCGCGCCGCCGGGGACTTCGATATCGTCATAGGTAGACATGGTCATGCTCATATGTCGGGGCGCCGGCC
>JBPCVZ010000370.1:0-7119 GCA_051010015.1 Hyphomicrobiaceae bacterium | reverse complement strand
ATAGACAGCGAGCATCAAGGACGCGACCAGCAGTGCCAGTATGGGCCAGATGATCGAGCCCCGCTTGATACCAAGCTGGGCAAGGTCCTCGGTGACCTCTTGCCGGGCAGATTGACCCATCGAAATTCCCCCAGAAAACGCACAAACACTCATGCCGCAAATAAACCGACGCCGCGTGCATGGCCACGGAGACGGGCAGGGATCTTCAACATTTCGGGATATAAACTAGGCGAACACAATGCCCGTGGCTCACCTCATGGCGCCACGATCAGCATTGCGTCGAATACCTGTGGCCGAAACATCACCGAATTGTGATGGTCGCCGCCCGGGCGTCAATTGCAAGGCCGCCTCTAATTCTTGGGTCGCTTGGCGACTTCTCCGCGCGCACCCAGATAGCCGCTCCAGGCAAACCAGTAGGCGATGTGGCCGGGCAGGCGCGTCAACTGCATCCCGTTCGGCCCGACCAGCGCGGCTTCGGTAATTTGCCAGGCTTCTCCATCGGCATCGAGCGTGCCTGGTTTGCGACCCATCGCAAACCTCTGTCCCGTCGTGCGGTAGGCGCGCACCGTCCGGGTCGCAACGTTTCCGATCAGGGTCAGGCGCAGGGCGCCGGCGGTATCATTGATGACCGGCGCCTTTTCGAAGTAGTCGAGCGGCCACGCTTTCGCGTGCCCTGAACTGCGCAGGGCAAACACGTACGATTTTGCTTTGTGCTGCGATTCATCGACGAGTGCCGGAAACATCAGGTCCGGCGACGAGAAGTACGCGCTGTAGGCCTTGCCGATACTGTAGTCACGTCGATGGCCGGTGCGCAGCGACAACACCTTGGTGTCCGGGTGGTCGCGCAACCAGTTTTGCCAACTGGTGATCACCACCGGGCGTGTCTTGAGTTCGATGCCGGAGCCGACCAGTTGGCCAACCACCGGTTTGCCCGTGAACTGGTTCCACAACGAGTGCGTCGCCTGGTCATACATGAGCTTGTTCGAGCGATAGAGAAAGCCTGACGAGCCGAACACGAACGGTGCCGCGCGCCCCGCAACCAATGTATCGAACAGAATGCCGGAGCCGCACAGCGTGCAATAGGCAAGGCTGACCGGCACGCCGCCGATGACGTCGTTGAACATCTCGTGCCAGTCGAGGATACGCAGCGGGTAGGCGCGTGCATCACCATTGATCTCGACGCCAAATACCAACTCGCCGGGCGTGATGTAGTTCGCCTTGGCGGCGGCGATCAGTTTCGGGTTGGTCAGCGCCGGAATACCGTCCTTGATGACGCCGCCCCAGGTGATCTCCTCGATCCGGATCGTGTGCGCCAGTCCGGGTCGCAGAAACCGCTTGAAATTGGGATCGATCGTGGCGTAGAGCGCCGCTTTGAACCGGATAAAGTCCGGCGGCGGTTTGATCTCGGGATGCGCCTGCTGCCACAGCATCCACGCGTGCCACGTTCGGCCGGGGTTCTCGCCCGCGATGGCCTCCAGGGCATCGAAGATTTTTGCAGCGGTGCGGCGCGAAAAGCGGGCTGCCTGGATCAGGATCGGTATGGTGCGTTTGTCGCCTTGGCGCTTGAAATGCGCGATCGCGGCATCGCGCGCGCCAGGAACGCGACTGAACAAGTCGATCGCCTTTTTCACCGCGGGCGATTCCGCCATCGTCGACGCGGATTGCGGTAACGTCTGCGCGCCAGCCGGTGCGCCGGTCGCCAGCACCAGACCGAGGAAACTCAAGCAGCTCAGTGTGACCGCGCGCATGATCGCTTTCCGTCCACGTTGTTGGAAGGTCCGATTTTATCGGCGTTTGCCAACGTGTCATGTCACGACAGAGCACAGGGCCGTGATGCGGCTGGCGCGCCCGAAAGTAACTTTTTCTGCGCGCGCCCGGATCGTTGACCGGCGCCTCGCGGTTGTGTGACACGCAAGCCTGCCGTGTGCTACCACGCGCCGGCCTGCCGATCGAGTGGATGCGTTTCTTGCGTTTCCTCTCGACCCGGCTGGGCTGGGGATTGCGACGGCGCGTAAACGACGGGAGACGGCAGCAATGACGCAAGGCGGCGATGACGCGCAAGGCAACAGCATAGCGGTCTTGAAAGAGGCGCTCAGCGAAGCCCAGATGACCGTGCGCGCCTACGACACCAAGGCGCAGATCGTCGGCGTCGGCTACATCCTCGCGATGGGCATCGTTGCGCGCATCGAAAACCTCATCGTCAAGACCGGTGACGTCGATCTCCTGCGCATCGCACTTGCCTGGCTCATCGTGATCGTACCGATCCTTCTGTTCGGCTTCGTGCTCTACCCGTCGCGACGTTCGGCAACGGGCATTGCCGCCGGCGAGAACGACGCTGTTCGCCAGTTGCTTTATGTGCGCTCGGAAAACTTCCGCTCGGCGGCCGATCTCAAGCAGGCGGCGCAAACGGCTTCGCTGGCCGACGAACTCGCGTTCGAGGTGATTTCGGTGTCCTGGCTGCGCGATCTCAAGCGTCAGCGCTTTTTGCGTGCGTTGTTCGCCGCCGGCCTCAGTTTCGCGCTGTTGTTCATCTTCCAGGCGCTGCGCACCGTGACCCAGTGAGGCACTACGTTGCGTCGTCGAGCGCGCGCGCGGCGTGACTCGGCCGCGGCATGAGACGCCAGATCGTGCCGCACCATCGCACACCGTCACCGTCCAACTTCTGCGCTTCGAAGCCGTGCAACGACTTCGTCACGGATGACCAGAACTGCAGCGCCGGCTGGTTGTAGGCGGCCACCGCAATCTCCCAGCCGACCGGATGGCGTTGAATGACCTCGATCGCGGCGCGCGTTCCGAGGCCGATGCGCCGGTACTTGCGCAGAACGAAGAACTCCGCCATCGCCTTCTCCGTGCCGAGACCGGAGGCGGACCAGGCATTGACCAGGGCGAAACCGGCGAGGTCGCCACCAAGCCTGAACAGCAGCGCTTCGCGTTCGCCGTCCTGCCAATAGCGATCGAGATGTGCGTAGGCAAACCGGCCCTGTTCGTCGACCTTGCCGAAAGGATCGCCGGCACTGGCGAAGCCTGAAAAATCGTGCAGGTAGAGTTGCAGCAAGCGCTCGATGATCGGCTTGTCGGTCAGCGCGACGGGCGAGATGTGGAGGTCGGGCAAGCCGTCGGACATGCGGCACGCTCCCATGGATCGCGAATGTCTGTTCGATCAGATGAGGCTGGCCGCAACATCGTCGAAAAGGCCATCTTCGATGATTCGTTAACCAAAAGATCAGCTCGTTCTTCGAGATAATCCCCGCAATGCGAGCCCGCTCTATTATTGACCTATCCCGCTCATCAAGGGGTCGCTCGTCCGGAGGCGTCCACGAGAGGGAGCGGGCTGCAGGTCACGCGCCGGCGCAACGTACGCGCGGCGTTAAAGTGACGCCCTGCCGTCCTGCCTGTGGTGAGAGTCCCAGGTGCCCGCAGCTTAAAAGAGGCGTGACTCAGCGATAAATCCTGCACGGGGCGGCAGCACGTCGCTCAAAACTAAAATCGGATGCGGTCGTGCTGTCGCCCCGTACCCTTCTAATCTTCCCGGCGCTACAGCGTGCGGGAGACTTGGTGATGCCCAGAAACACAACGCCGTCTGCATTTAGGAAAAATTCATGGGGCATCCAGGACGGATGCATGGCGCTCGCGTAGCGTCGCCGCAACTTGGCAACTTGATGGATAGGTGGGACATGGTCCGATCGCTGTTTGCACGCTTCGGCCGAGATCGCAGTGGTGTTGCGTTCATTATATTTGCGCTGACAGCCGCGGTGATCATTCCGTTGGCGGGCGGGGCGTTGGATTATGGACGGGCGCTGACCGTCCGGGAGCAATTGGCGGCGGCGGCGGATGCGGCAGCATTGGCGATAACTGGTGCTGGTATAACCGAGCAGGATCGCGCCCAGACTTTCGCCACGGCATTCCTAAACAGTAACTATCCGACCGTCATGCGATCCATCGATAACGTCGACATCGTAATCCCCACTTTGACGAACGAGCAAGCCCGAGTCGAGGTTACAGCGAAAGTGAAAGCAGATTTCTTGGTTCTTTTCGGCATACAGAACCTACCCGTGACCGTCATCGCGGAGGCCGCGCGAGGGGCGCGGAACCTAGATGTCGTGATGGTCGTGCAGAACTCGAACGGGATGAATGTAGGTATCGATAGGATAAAAGAAGCGGCAAAAAGGTTTCGAGAATTGGTGCTGAATGATTCAGTCTCTGGATTCGTTCGAATAGGCTTGGTGCCCTATGCGGCAAGCGTCAATGTGGGTAAAGATGCGGCCTATGACTGGTTAGACCGCAATGGCGCATCAAACTTGAATGCCGAGAATATTAACCTGTCAACACATAGCTCATTGTTTGGTTTGTATCAGGTTATAGCAGGCGCCAATCCGGCGCCAGCAAACGATCCAGCATCAGTTAGTGATTCGGATATTGCCCCCCATCCGCATCGAGGCAATGCTTGGGGCGGATGCCTCCGTGCAAGAACGAGCTTGAAACTCAACTCACCATCTGACGCGGCTGATAACGAGCACGACATACAAGATTCTCCGGCCTCAATTGAACGTTGGGTTCCCCTACTTGCACCGGATGGCTATGTAGATCCGCGATCCCAAAGTATCACAAGGCAAGACGGAACCAAGGATACATTGATTAGAGAGTTGGCCAACACAGAAGTTTTTGACAGGTTATTTCCCGCGGGAACTTATCCGCGGATCATCGAGAATGCAGATGACTGGGTGGCATTATACACTGGGCGGCGAGTGGATAAAAGATGGCGCGAAGTGGACAGTAGCGGCAATCCAATCGGAAGCGAGATCAGTAGCGTTCCTTCAGATAGTGATCTACGAGCCGAATACAATGATCTGAGAAGGGCAAGTAATGACTATTTGCTCGGAGGCAAGCCGCCGGGCATAGACGTTTTGGATCTGGAATCTCGTTACAGAGCGGCCAATCTAAAGTCAAATCCCGGTCAGTACAAATCGGTAAACCTCGCAACAACACCTACACGGCAATTGGCCTGGTTCCGTCGCCCTGGCCCCAATCGCGGATGTGTGGCTGCGCCCATTCAAACGCTGACATCGATCCCCCATACCGTGGATGCAGCAGTCGATAAGATGATCGTTGGCGGGAATCCGATCACAACGGTTGGATTGGCCTGGGGTTGGCGTGTGATTTCACCTGGTGCACCGTTCAATCAAGAACAGGAAGAAAACAATGCCGATCGAGTAATCATACTGTTCTCCAACGGCAGTCATCATCCCGGCAACTCATACTCCGCCTACGGAGCAACGATTGGAGGCATTCACCTGACGGGTAATCACCTTAGTGATGACGATCCAAAGAAAAATAGGGACTTGAACAAACGCACAGCAACGCTCTGCACGAGAATTAAGGCCGATGGAATTAGAATTTATACGGTCAATTTTGCCAAACCCGATGAAAGTGAAGAAGACTTGAAAGACCATGATCTTTTAAAGACTTGCGCAAGCCAGACGTGCGGAAGCGGAAACAAGGCATGCAATTTCGCTAGTGACGCAGATACAATAAAGAGCGCGCTGGAAAATATCGCTAGGGACGTTAGAAGACAAACACGACTCGTTTATTGAAATACTGCGTAAAGAAAATGTATCGCTGCCAGTTTTCGATGTGTGGATCTCGTCGTGGAATCAAGGCCGATGGGATAGCCAAATCCAATCGAGTGATGCGTCCATTTTTTTAAGGTGTGTGTTCGAGGCGTTCTACGCGAGACTAAATTTGCTGAGAGCTCTCGTGATGAATATGCTTCGCTGGTGACTGGATGGAACTCTCAGCGATGCAGATGCGCTATGAATCTTCTCCACGAACGCATTGGTCAACCAAAAGGGATACATGCTTACATATCGGCACAACACCCCCCTACCCACGCCGCCGCATTCCCTATAAACCTCTGCGTCACCCGTCCCACGCCCCGCAGAGGCCCACCCATGCCCGCAAACCTCAAGGTCGCCGCTGTCGGCGCCGGCTATTTTTCGCGCTTCCAATACGAGGCCTGGCATCGCCTCGAGACAGTCGACCTCGTCGGCGTCTGCAACCGCACCGCCGACAAGGCGCAGGAGATCGCCGACCTCTATGCCATTCCCGCCGTGTTCACCGATATCGAGACGATGATCAGCGAAACCCGCCCCGATCTCATCGACATCATCACGCCGCCGGAAACCCATCTCGAGGCGATCCGCATCGCCGCGCGCCACGGCGTCGACGCGATCTGCCAGAAACCGTTCTGCACCGACGCGGCCACCGCCCGCCAGGCGACACGGATCGCAGCCGATGCCGGCATCGACCTCGTCATTCACGAAAATTTCCGCTTCCAGCCGTGGTATCGTAAAATCAAGGAGCTGCTCGACGGCGGCGCCGTCGGCACGCCCTACCAGGTCACCTTCCGCCTGCGCCCGGGCGATGGCCAGGGACCGCAGGCGTATCTCGACCGGCAGCCCTATTTCCAGCAGATGGAACGCTTTCTCGTGCACGAAACGGCGATCCACCTGATCGACACGTTCCGATACCTGTTCGGCGACGTCACCGCCGTCTACGCCGACCTGCGCAAACTCAACCCGGCGATCGCTGGCGAGGATGCCGGCACCATCCTGATGGATTTCGACAGCGGCGCACGTGGCGTGTTCGACGGCAACCGCCTCGCCGATCACAAGGCCGACAACCGCCGCCTGACGATGGGCGAGTTGCTGATCGAAGGATCGAACGGCACGATCGAACTCGATGGCGACGGCACCATCACGCGGCGCGCCCATGGCAACAACGACACGCAGGCGGTCGCCTACGACTGGCGCAACCATGCGTTCGGCGGCGACTGCGTGTTCCTGCTGCAGCGGGCGGTGTTTGACGCGCGGCTTTGCAAGACGGCGCCGGAAAACCGCGCGGCCGACTACCTGCGCAACCTCGATATCGAAGAGGCGGTCTACCGCTCGAGTGCCGAGGGCCGCAAGATCGAGGTTTGAGGTCGGTACGGCGGCACAGCTGCGCTACGCGCGTGGGGCTGCCGCCCCATCACCCCGCCCGGGAGGAGAACCTCCCGGACCCACCCTTCCTAATAGAATCTGGAGGGTCTGGGAGGCTGTGCCTCCCAGCAGGGTACGAGGC
>JBPCVZ010000369.1:0-4154 GCA_051010015.1 Hyphomicrobiaceae bacterium | reverse complement strand
GCAAGATCCTGAGTGGTCAGGATAAGGAACGACAGGGCGTGATGGGCACGATTGTCAAAAGCGCAGCGCCTTACAATCCCAACTACACGTTCCACCTTGCGCCGGACTCCATCTCCTTCTTCGGCGTTGCGATCGAAGTGTGTGACGCCGCGCCGAGCTACGTGCAAGAAAAACTGGACAAGGTCGGTGGCGCATTCTTGCCCGGTAATCGCTGGTGTCCATGGACATCCAAACTGTCGCGCGAATTGAAGTAGCGTCTTGGTTGTAAGCGACGGCCGGTCCTACCTGCCGCAGTCGCTCTGATTATGTCGCGAGGAACTCGAATACACGCGCGACGGCCTCGGCGCCCGGGTCGGCATGACCTTCGAGCTGCGCGGCACCGACGTAGGCTGCACGCCCGGCTTCGGCCTTCAACAGCGTGGCGGTGTGATCGGCGCCGGCTCGCGCCGCGGCGGCGGTCGCCTCCCGGCCGTCCGGCCAGGCATCCAGCGCCGGCGACAAGGCGTCGATCATCGTTCGATCGCCGAGCCGTGCACCGCCGACCTCCTGCACGCGCGCGAGGCCGGCCCTGAGCGCATCGTTGATCGATTGGCCGGATGCCGCCGCGTCGCCTGTTGCGGCAAAGAAGATCGCGAGCAGGACACCCGACGAGCCGCCCATGGTCTGGCTCAGTTCCTGCGCGATGGCGCGGCATAGATCGGCGTGGTTCGCGAACGGCAGGCGATCTGCAGCGCCGAGCATCGCTTTCGCCGCACCGGCCAGTGTCGAGCCGGTATCGCCATCGCCGGACTTGGCATCGAGCGCGTTGAGAGCTTCCTCGCAGGCCATAAGCATGGCGCAACACCCTTCGAGGCGTGCGCGCAGTTCGGCATCCTCCGATGCCGCGAACGGCACAGGCGCGAGGCCGCTCGGCAAGGGCACCTTGGTGACCGGCCCGAGCGCCGCGACGCCAGGCCACGCCGGCACCGGTGTCGGGTCCTGCAGCAAGCGCAACTCGGCTTCTTCGGCTTGAAAAAGCGAAATCGAAAACCCGGGCATGTCGAGCGAGGTCATCATGGCCGCCGGCCCGATCACATGTGCAATACGCTCTGCGATGGCTGAGCGCGACAGCGCGTGCATCAGGACCGACATTTCGAGGACGCTGGTGCCGCCGAGATTGTTGACGAGCGCAACGTGGGGCCGCGCGTTGATTGCGTCGGCCAGCCGGGCCGCCATTCTTGCGACCGCAGCCGTTGCCCCTTCGAACGTGATCTGTTCCGTCCCCGGTTCTCCGTGAATGCCGAGACCGAGTTCCGCCTGTCCTTCCGCAATGCGCGCCTCTTTCGGTGAACCGGGTACCGTGCAGGTGTCGAGTGACAGACCGATCGTCTTGATTTTCGCGACGGCGCCTCGGGCTTGGGTGGCAACCGTTTCGAGATCAGCACCGCTCTCGGCAAGTGCGCCCGCCAATTTGTGAATGAACAGGGTGCCTGCCACGCCGCGCGGCTGGGCCAGCTCCGGCAGCGCGATATCGTCGTCGATGATGACCATGGCGACCTTCACGCCGAGGCTGCGTGCGCGCTCTGCTGCAAGGCCGAAGTTGAGGCGGTCGCCGGTGTAGTTCTTGACGATCAGCAGGCAGCCTTCGGGGCCGGTGACGGCGAGAATGCCGGCGAGCACCGCGTCGACGGTTGGCGAGGCAAAGACGTCGCCGCAGACCGCGGCCGCGAGCATGCCCTTGCCGACAAATCCCGCATGCGCCGGCTCATGTCCGGCGCCGCCACCGGAAATGAGCGCAACCTTCGACCGGTCCCAGTCCTGCCGGATAACGACGCGGGTATGCGGATAGCCATCGAGCCGGGCAAGCCGGCCGCCCGAGGCCGCCACCAATCCGTCGATCGCCTCGGCAACGACCGTCTCTTTCTCGTTTATGAACTGCGCCACGCCTACCTCTCAAACCTCGACCCATCGCGTCACCGGGCGCGCACCACTAGGCCCGCTCGCCGCGTTGGGACGATCGTGGCATGAGCGATGGCGCCACGACAATCGTTATTGGAGGTCTCGCGCGCGTCCGGACAAGCTTTGCAAAAGCCGGGACAAGTCTCCCTGGCATGGAGATTTTGCGTGGCATTGCGCTGCCAAAGACGCGGCCCACCGGGGCACCGGGCGTATCGAAAGGGCGCGTTCCCGGAAAACACGATAGTGTTTATCCGGGACCATTCGCCTCTCAATTGGCGTACTGCTTCAATGACCTATGGCGCAAAAGATCCCGGATCGCGCGGCGGTTCCTGGCCGGCACGACGCCACAACGCAGTGGCCGCCACTTGTCCGGGAACGCAAGCAGCTCACCCCTATCGACAAGTCACGTGAGTGAGGGGCCGCTTCACGACGACGTCGATTTGCGATGCTCTGGATGCAGGCTCTTGCCGATGATGTGATCCGAGCGCCCGATCACATGATGCGAGCTGCCAACGATGAGTGGATCGAGGCTATCGACGACATGTCCGTCCTTTTTCGGATAGGAGAGCGACGAAAGGAAGTGCTTCATGCAGTTGAGCCGGGCGCGCTTCTTGTCGTTCGACTTTATGATCGTCCAGGGTGCATCGGCTGTGTCGGTATAAAAGAACATCGCCTCCTTGGCTTCGGTGTAGTCATCCCACTTGTCGAGGGATTGTACGTCGATCGGCGACAGCTTCCATTTCTTGAGCGGTTCGTTTTCCCGCGCGCGGAAGCGGCGCAGCTGCTCTTCCTTGGTTACCGAGAACCAATACTTGAACAGGATAATGCCGTTGCGCACCATCATGCGCTCGATTTCGGGCGCCTCACGCATGAACTCGAGGTATTCGTTGGGCGTGCAAAAGCCCATGACGCGCTCGACGCCGGCGCGATTGTACCAGGAGCGGTCGAACAGGACGATTTCTCCGCCGGCGGGCAGTTGCTGGATGTAGCGCTGAAAATACCATTGCGTTTTCTCGCGCTCGGTCGGTTTTTCGAGGGCGACGACTCGCGCGCCACGTGGGTTCATGTGCTCGGTGAAACGCTTGATGGTGCCGCCCTTGCCGGCCGCGTCGCGCCCCTCGAACAACACGACGATCCGTTGACCGGTCTGCTTGACCCACTCCTGGACCTTGAGCAGTTCGATCTGCAGTTCGGCCTTTTGTCTTTCGTAGCTGGTGCGCGAAATCTTCCGCTTGTAGGGATACTCGCCTGTCTCGAAGATGCGGCGGATGGCATCCTTGTCGTGTTTGAGCTCCGCGATTCGATGCGATGGGTGCTCGTGCCCCGCGTCCGTATCTGACGGACCACTGGCCGGAGAGGAATCGACGTTTGGCTGCGCGGTCGCCGCAGTGGATTCTTCGACGCCTGGGCCGGTTGGCGCCTTGCCATTTCCTTTACTTTGCATGATCCCTCGCGACACGGTCTGATTCCAAATTCTCCGACAAAAGATGAGTGTCGATCGATCTGCATTGACCTGAATCAAACGTTGTTCCCATAATAATTCTATATTTCTAGAAATATAGTTGCATTGTTCCGCGCCGGCTGCTATGAGCAAGCGAGATGGCAGGAGACTAGCGCGCCCAGGACGAAGTGCGCGACGCAGCTAGCGAAGCCGTGCGAAGACGGAGACTTTCCCATGACGATATTGACGATGCCACAGGGACGACGTCTGACGATCGACAACGTCCTGCTCGCGATCTTGGTGATCCTGCTTGGTGTGGCCGCCGTCGACAGTGCCCAGGTGCCGAAGTCGATTGCCTTTGTCGCCGGTGCGGTCCTCAACATCCTGCCTTTCTTCCTGATTTCGATCGGGCTCGCGGCCTATGCGAGCGCGACCGGTGCCGACAATCTCATTGGCAAGGCCTTTCAGGGCCGGACCGCGGTTGCGATCGTCGGAGCGTCGCTGATGGGGGCGCTATCGCCGTTCTGTTCCTGCGGCGTGATCCCGATCATTGTCGCGCTGCTCGCGATGGGCGTGCCGCTCGCGCCGGTGTTGGCATTCTGCATCGCCTCGCCGCTCATGGACCCGGCCATGTTCGCGTTGACCGCGGGCATCCTCGGGTTTGAGTTCGCCGCCGCGAAAACCGTCATTGCGATCGGCATGGGCCTGTTCGCCGGGTTCGGAACGATGGCGATGGTGGGCGCCGGCTATCTCACCAATCCGATGCGCGACGATA
>JBPCVZ010000368.1:0-55046 GCA_051010015.1 Hyphomicrobiaceae bacterium | reverse complement strand
ACGGTATTCCATCTGAATTCAAGGCTTTCCTGGCTCGCCCGGAGCAATGCGTGAACTACTTTCGTAACACTTGGCATGGCGTTCTTATGCCGATTGACGGGCATGCGCTTTTCACGGTTATCGATTGGATTGGCAACGACAAAAACCTGGAAGAGTATACCTTAGGAAACCCGATCACGATCGTTACAACTGCTACTGGCTAACAGCAAGTCGTTTGGAAATGTAAGCCAAATCAAACGTCCACAGGGGGAACAGTTATGTCAGTTGGAACACCGGAACAACTTCAAGACCCTGACTATATGCCGCCGCTCTGGCAAGCGGTTCCACTCGGTATCCAGCATGTCCTGGCAATGTTTGTCAGTAACGTCACTCCGGCTATTATCATTGCCGGTGCTGCGGGCTTTGGATTTGGGTCAAAGTCTCCGGACTTCCCGCAGATGATCTACATGATCCAGATCTGCATGTTGTTTGCCGGCGTCACGACATTGATGCAGACAATCGGGTTCGGCCCGGTGGGCGCACGCCTGCCGATCGTCCAGGGGACCAGCTTCGCGTTTCTGCCCGTGATGATCCCGATCGTTGCGGGCAAAGGCGTAGACGCCATGGCGGTCCTTACTGGCGGGATCATCATTGGCGGCCTTTTCCATGCACTTTTGGCGCCGTTCGTTGGTCGTATTCGATTTGCCTTGCCGCCGCTCGTTACCGGACTGGTTGTGCTGATGATCGGTTTGGCGCTGGTCAAAGTCGGCATCCAGTACGCAGCTGGCGGGGTACCGGCGATGAAATCCGGATCGCCGGAGTTCGGCAGCCTGACGAACTGGTCGGTCGCAGCCGTCGTTGTCCTGACAACACTGTTCTTCAAGTTCTTTACACGCGGAATGCTGTCCGTATCTGCGGTTCTGTTGGGGTTGATCGCCGGCTACATAGTCGCCTACGCGATGGGCATGGTGAACTTTGGCAATATCGATCGCGCAGCTGTGTTTGCCGCGCCAAATCCACTGCACTTCGGCATCGAGTTCAGCGCCGGCGCGATCATCGGCATCTGTTTGATGTCTTTCGTCTCGGCCGTCGAAACGGTCGGCGACGTATCTGGCATCACGCGTGGCGGCGCCAAGCGCGAGGCAACAGAAGAAGAACTGAAAGGGGCAACGTTCGCCGACGGATTTGGCACCGCGCTTTCGGGCGTGTTCGGCGGTTTGCCCAACACGTCCTTCTCGCAGAACGTCGGCCTGATCGCGATGACGCAAATCATGAGCCGCCATGTCGTCACGATCGGCGCGCTGTTTTTGATCGTCGCCGGGCTCGTGCCTAAGGTTGGCGCGGCGATCTCGACGATTCCCATCGAGGTCCTTGGAGGTGGTGTGATCGTCATGTTCGGGATGGTCGCGGCAGCCGGTGTGTCGATGTTATCGGAGGTTGATTGGACGCGCCGTAACATGGTCATTTTTGCGATCTCGCTCTCGATCGGGTTGGGTTTGCAGCAGGTGCCGCAAGCGCTTCAGCACATGCCTGAAACGGCCAGGATCCTGCTGACATCGGGCTTGTTGCCAGCCGCTTTCATGGCAATTGTCCTCAATCTCGGCCTGCCTGCACAGGTTGATGAAACGCAGACCGAGGAAATCGCTGGCGGACACGCCGGTCATACCTCGGAACCGAAGTAGCCCGATTGCGAAGGGTAAAGCGTTTCGAACCAAAAAACTGCCGAATGACATGGCAACATTAGTCAAGCTGCGCCGGCAGCTTCTGCAATTGCGCGCCAAGAGGCGCAGGAATGACAACGCCGTCACGCTCCGCCGCCTTGCGCGACACAAAGCGGCGTTCGCCTGGAAGCCGTGTTCCCGGCTGTGCCGAGATGGCTCCGAGCAGATCGTCGATACGATCCGCGAAGCGATTTGCAGAAAACGAGGCGGGATCGATGGCGACCAAGAATTGACCAACGTGAGGCGGGGCACCCTCGCCATCAAAAAAGGAACTGGCTTCGTATCCGAACTGTGATGCCGTGAGGGCGGCAGCGAGAATTTCCACCATCAGCACGAGTTGCGCACCCTTCGCATCACCCATTGGCAACATGAAGCCATCGAGCGCCGCGCGCGGATCGGTTGTTGGACTACCGTGGCTGTCAACCGCCCAACCTTCCGGGATGGCTTCACCCTTCTGGGCCGCGACATTGATCTTGCCACGCGCCACCTTGGACATGCTCATGTCAATAACGAGTGGTTCATTCCCACGGCGTGGCGCGGCAAAGGCAAGAGGGTTGGTCCCGAAGACACCCTTGTTGCCACCCCAAGGCGCGATGGCGACCGGCCCGTTGCCGAAGCTCAGGGCAACCAGACCGCGTTTGGCGAGTGCCTCGACTTGATGTCCGGCAACGCCGGAATGATGCGAGTTGGCGATTGCGGCTGCCGCCACGCCGCAACCTGGTGCAAGTTCACTCAATCGTTCGATCGCAAGGTTAAGTGCCGGGTAGGCAAAACCGCTCTTGGCATCAATGCGGATGGCAGCGCTGCCCGTCTTCTCGCAGGTCGGAACCGCATGACCATCGACTTTTCCGCTCATCGCCTGGGCGGCGTAGGACGGAATGCGCGACGCTCCGTGCCCTCGCTGTCCATCGGCTTCTGCCAGCGTCAACGCATCGGCGACCTGCACCGCATTCGCTTCGCTCGTGTTGTGCGCGCGCAGGATGCGCCGGGTCAGGCTGCGCAGCTCGTCAAGGCTCAGGCAGATATCATTCATGCTACACCGATGGTCCAAAACGGCTGACGGAGAGCTGATCTTCCTGCAGCACCTCGCAGCGTGTCAACTTGCCTTGCGCCGTCTTCACCATCTCATTCCATAACCTGCCCGCCGCAATCTCGAGCGGTTCGCTGTCTGAAATGATGGCGCTGACATCTACGTCTATGTTCTCTTTCATTGCGGCGGCGGTGTGCGGGTTGCCGGTGATCTTTACGGTCGGCGCGATCGGCGCGCCGATGGCATTGCCGCGGCCGGTCGAAAAGATGATCATCTGCGATCCGCCACCGAGCAAACCGGTCATTGACTCGCATGCCGCAGACGGCGTGTTCATGATCACCAACCCGTTCTTGCTGGCCTGCTCCGAATACTCGATCACTTCGACGACGGGCCTGGAACCGCCTTTGGCGATGGCGCCAAGCGATTTTTCTTCGAGTGTCGTCAGGCCGCCTTCGATATTGTCCGGTGTTGGATTCGTGCCGCGCATATCGACGCCATTGCGCTTAGCCTCGTCTTCGAACCACTTTACCATGCTGAAAATACGCTCGGCGTCTTCCGGATTGGCAGCACGCTTGGCCAGAATGTGCTCCCCGCCCATGAACTCGGCCGGCTCGGACAAAACGATCGTTCCGCCGGCATCGATGAAGCGGTCGGCGAACAGTCCGACGGTTGGATTGGACGCGATACCGGACGTGGTATCAGAGCCACCGCATTCGACGGCGATGGTAAGGTCGGAGAAACTGCATGGTTCGCGCGCCTGCTCCGAGGCAGCCACCGTCAGATCAGCAGCAGCACGTACGCCCGCAACAGTCAGGCCCATGGTGCTGCCGGCCTCCTGCAACCCAAGTACGTCGACCGGTTTGCCGGACGGCCGGATGCGGTCTGCCAGCGCATTGGCCGATGCCAGACTTAGACCGAGGACGAGGACGGCGGCGACGTTGGGATGGGCACCGATACCGGCCAGGGTTCGCAAAGTCATCTCGAAGTCGTGACCGATCTGGGTGCGGCCGAACGGTGTCGTCACCGGTACGGCCTGCGCAACGATATCTGCGATCCGGTTGGCACACGCGTTCGTATTGTCCATCGCCGAGACAATCGCCACGACGTTGCGCACGCCGACACGACCATCAGGGCGTCGATATCCCATGAACGTGGTCATGCGCCGCCTCCCTTCGTGCCATCTCCTGGTACTTTGTCGCCCCGCGCACGAATGCTCTCGACGTTGTGGACGTGGACGTGCTCGCCCGCTGCAATCGCCGCCGACGCGATACCGATAATTTCGGCGTATTTCAGGACTTCATCTCCTTTGGCGATATCGCAGAGCGCGATCTTGTGGCCGAACGGAATGTCGTTCTTGAGCGTCACGGAACGTGTCGCTCCACCCACAGTGGCTTCGGCGACATGGCCTGCCGCCATGTCTTTGAGACATGTCGCGACATTGTCCTCCGACTTCATGACGACAATCGTGTCCATGGGCGTTTCCTTACGAGTTGCGGGATGTCATCTCCTCCAGACGGCGGCATGGCCGGCTTGGACTAGATGGTGAGCCGAAGCCGACCTCTGCTATCTAATTGCATCCAACACCTTGGCAACAAATTCCGGGAACCGTTCTTTGTCGATCCATCGAGCGACGCACACCATGTCGTATGTCGGATCAACCCAGATAATGTTGGCACCGACCCCTTTTGCAAAGAAGCTTGTTCTCGGGGCAGCCGGCGCCTGCTCGCCGATGGCGTTGAGCCACCACATCAAACCGTAGTTCTGGTTGAGGGGGCATGGCGTCGTCGACCGCGCAACCCAATCCGCGGAAATAATCTGTCGACCATTCCAATTGCCATTGTTCAACATCAGCAGACCGACGCGGGCATGATCCAGCGTGCTGATCCACAAGCCGCCGCCCCAATGCGCGCCGCCGGACACCGATTGCATGGACTGTCCATTGATCTCGACATACGAGTTTTCGTAACCGTGCCATTGCCATGTCTGCGATGCACCGATCGGAGCCATGATGCGTTCTTTCAGTATCTCTGGCAGCGGTCGCTCGAATACGCGCAAAAGGGCCAATGCCAGTCGGTTGACGCGGACATCATTGTACTCCCAGTGCGTGCCCGGCGCTTGCAAGTCGCGCTTGTTGCCCTTTTCGGTCAACTGACCCGGCTTGGCCGACAAATCACGATTGTGGTCGATCCAATCCGGCTTATCCCATAGTTCGCCTTCCCACTCGCTGGTCAACTGCAACAGATGCGACCAAGTTATGGAACGATTGTGCGCACTATCGAAGCCGCCATCATCGACGAGGTCGCGCACCGGTGCCTCGATGTCCGGGATCAATCCGTCATCGACGGCCAAGCCTGCGCACAGCGAAAGATAGCTCTTGGTTGCACTGAACGTCATGTCGACACGATCGACGTCGCCCCATTCCGCAACGATCCGGCCGCCGCGAATAACAACGCCACTCGGGTCGCCACGGTCCTTGATCGGTCCTACGATCTTGTTGATCGGCGGTGGCTCGGCAAAGTGGCCGTCTTCCAGCGCCTGGCGAATATCCCGCTTCATGCGCGACTCGTTCGCGATCGCAAAGTCGGCTGCCCGCTGTAATGCAAGTGGGTCGAAGCCGTGATCACTCGGCTCACCACGCTGCCACTGTTCCGTTGTCGGCCAATATGCTTTCACGTCATTCATCCTCGACTTCGTTGCGTCCGGCCAGCGGACATCCGTGCCGCTCAAGCCACGCATTCATTTCGGTTTCGCTCGTCATGCCATTGTCCCATGCAGGCAGTGAGACAGATGCTTCCCGACAAAGCTGGGCCTTGGTCGGCGACACCGTCAAGTGCTAGCCTGAGCACAGAAACGTCCGACGCGCCACATACAAGGGCAAAGCATCAGCTATGACAGAGCCGAAGAACCTCATTGTCTTTCTTTCCGACAACCATGCCCGATCGATGCTCGGAGCGGCTGGACATCCAATCATTCACACGCCCAACCTGGATCGCATTGCAAATGACGGCGTGCGTTTCACTAATGCCTACTGCGTCAGTCCATTATGCTGTCCGTCGCGCGCTGCCATCGCGACCGGCCGTTATCCGCACGATACGGGTTACTGGGACAATTCCCTGGCCTATGACGGTGCCGTTCCGACCTGGCAACAGCGCGTACGAGATAGTGGCCACCACGTCGCGTCGATTGGCAAATTGCACTATCGCGCCGGCGACGTCGACAATGGGTTCTCGGAAGAAATCATTCCGCTCCATATCGTCGACGGCAAGGGCGCACTGATCGCGTTGCTGCGGGCGACACCCGAAGGCGTTCCACCGCGCAAAGGCCACAAGAAGATCTATGAACAATCCGGAATTGGGCAGGCGGACTACCAGATCTACGATCAGGAAATCACCAATCATGCAGTGGCATGGCTCGAGAAGCACGGCAAGGCCCATGACAAGCCATGGGTCCTGCTTGTCTCCTACGCGAGCCCGCATCCACCGTTCACGGTTCCAGAACGCTTCTGGAATCTCTACCCACTCGACCAAGTCCCGATGCCGGTTCAATGGCGCAAAGCCGATCAACCGCAGCACCCGGCCGTGCAGTATTTGTCGTGGATGAACAGCTTCGAGGAGGATTTCGACGAGGATTTTGTTCGTCGCGTTGTTGCCGGATATTGCGGCCTGATTTCGGTCGTCGATGAACATGTCGGCACCGTGCTTGATGCCGCCCGGCGCATGGGCCTGATGGATGACACGCGGGTCATCTACACCAGCGACCATGGCGAGGCCGCCGGTCACCACGGCATCATGGGCAAAGCCAATCACTACGAACACGCCCTTGGCGTTCCCCTGCTGATGTCCGGTAGTGGAATTCCGCGTGGCAAAGTAGTCGACCAGATTTCGTCGCATGTCGATCTGTTTCCGACCATTGCCGAGGCCGTTGGTGCGCCACTCACTGACGAAGATGAAACTCTGCCAGGCCGGTCCCTGTGGCCGGCCGTCACCGGCGAGAGCGAAGCCCGGTCAGCCTTTGCCGAGTATCATGCCATGGGCGCGCGCAGCGCTGGATTTGCTTACCGCAAGGGGCGCCATAAACTGATCTATCATGTCGGCATGCCGCGGCAGCTTTTCGACCTGGAGAGCGACCCGTTGGAAGAGCACGACCTCCTTCTGGATGATGCGAGCCTTGCCATCGCTGACCAATTGGAAGCCGAACTGCGAAACTTCATCGACCCCGAGGCAATCGATGACCGGGCCAAAGCCGACCAACTTGCGCACGCCGAGAAGTTCGGTGGCGTCGAAGCAGTTGCCAAGGCCGGCGTTTTCTCGGCGTCTCCAATCCCGGGAAAAAAAGTCGACCTAGAATCGCACGAAACCGCCCCGAAGAAGTGACACCGAAGTTTTTCTTCAGTGTCCCATTGGGGAACATCATGATCGACCGCCACGAGCGTATCGCACGCCTCGTTCGGAAGCTGATGGCTTATTCTGCGTTACACACGACCACTGCCGTTTGGAAGCCGCGACAAAATTTGTTGCGCGAACATGGCACCGATGCCTCGGGCTTCTAAGGCACCTCGAAAACGGCCTCTATTTCGACCAGGACCTCCGGCTCCTTGAGCGACGACACTTCGACCAGCGTTGATGCCGGACGGCCAGTAAAATAGCGGCGCCACTGACTGGGATCGGCATAGGCGCGGTCGATATCGGTGACAAAAATCGTTACTTTCACCATGTGCTCGAAATCTGTTCCAGCTGCCTCCGCCACTTGCGATAATCGCTGGAAGACCTGCTCGAACTGCTTGGCCATATCTCCAGGCCCAACGATATCACCGTTGTCATCTCGCGCTGTGAATCCCGCAGTGAAGAGTAGGTGCCCACTTACCCGCACAGCGGACGCAAATGGCAGTCCCCTGTAGTATTTCGAATCGATGTCAACGCTCGTGCGCGCCATATCGCCACCTCCAGCAGCTTGATTGCACATCGACCGATTTCAGACCGGCTTTTGACCAGCTCTTGCAGGCAAGTGCTTTGCGATGGACCAACAATGTACCACGGATTGGCGTCCTGGTGACCCTTGAGGCTGCTGCCTGCGCCCCTTTTTACAGCCCAGCGCAAGTCAACAGATGACTTTCACATCGACGGCAGTCCGAGTTGCCAAATCCTGCCAGTGCGACCTGGAATTGGCTTGAGCCGAGCAACTTGCCAACAAGGCTACATTCGTCGCCATCGACCAAAGCCAGGGCGGCCATCTGATGTGCCCTCACGGTCAGTCGATCGATGTGCCAGTGTGGCGCCTTTTCTTGCTTGAAATGCCGCTTGAGCCGGGACCGGATGCCGCCGTTGCCTCTGGCACTTCCGACATAAACATACCAGCCGGAAGGCAATCGGCTTTCTGACAGACGCGGAAGGCTGACCGTGATCCCCAGCGCCAGCCGGAAGCAGACGACGTATGCACCAGGCGATGCCGTCGCCGAGTCTATC
This sequence comes from Hyphomicrobiaceae bacterium, assembly GCA_051010015.1. Taxonomy (GTDB): domain Bacteria; phylum Pseudomonadota; class Alphaproteobacteria; order Rhizobiales; family Hyphomicrobiaceae; genus CAJQQK01. Next base: position 46,854 of record JBPCVZ010000368.1, on the reverse strand, counting down.
TCGTCCGGCACAACCCAGATGCCGCCGATGCCGGCATTCTCAAAATCGATGTCTAACCGCTCGAGAGTGTTGATAGGTATCAACTTTGCAGCTTCCCCCGAGCTCGTTTGGTGGTTTAGATCAGTTGTGTTGTGCATGATGCCTAAACCGATTTGATGCCGCCTCTGTCGGCTGATATCATCGCACCAAAGCCACCTTGCGCGAAAGCCATTCAGAAGGAAGCCGCTCCATGCCCCATACCAAGCCCAAGGGTTCGTTCGTCGCATTGATCACACCGATGAACGCGGACGGCTCGATTGACTTTGAAGGCTTCCGTTCGCTCCTCCAATTCCACGAGGAGAACGGTACCGAAGCGGTCCTTATCATGGGATCGACCGGAGAGGTGTCTATGCTGTCTCCGGAGGAACGGCGCCAAATCATTACCGAAACGGCCAAAATGAACTCGGGCAAGATGCAGTTCTACTATGGCTCTACGGGGACAAACACCGCCAATACGATCGACTACGTACGCTTCGCCAAATCAGAAGGTGGTGATGGTGCGATCATTGCTGCGCCAGCATATATCTGCGCATCGAACAGCGATATCGAGGAGTTTGTACTGGAGGTCTGCGACAGCGTCGACTTCGCGATGGGTTTTTATAACAATCCCCCGAGAGTCAACACGGATCTGCATTGGAGCAACCTACTCAGGCTGGCAGAACATCCCAACATGGTCGTCCTCAAAGAAAGTACCACGCGGGTCGGACAGGTCGCCCAGGTCTGCGCTGCGAAACCAGACATGGCCATCATGTGCTGCTGTTCGCCGAACCTTGGTCTTGTCGTGCCGATGATGGCGCTTGGCGGAGACGGCACCGCGAACATGACCGGCAACCTTATCCCGCGCGAGATGGCGACGATCTCCAAGCCTTGGGAAACAGGCGATGATGCCTTTGCGTGCCGCGAGGCTTGGCTGACAAACCTCGACATGCTGCACTTCGCGTACTCGGCAATCAATCCCGTTGCCGTAAAGAGCCTGATGCGGGCGATGGGCATGCCATCCGGTCCGCTGCGCAAGCCGCTCAACGGTCTTGATGGTGAAGCGCTTCAGCGCGGCTTGGATATTGCCGCGAAGCTCGGACTGGACAAGACCTACGGCTACAAGCTCAACAATTTGGCCGTCGCTGCCGAATAGGCTCCGCGCCGTCACCGCGCACAATAGTCGGCCCATCCGCAACCCTGAGTGAGGCCGATCGGCGGGCGGCCTCAAGCCTCCGCCGCATGCGAGTTGCTGCGCCGGCTCAGGCGCATCGACAGGCTGCCGTGCCACGATCGCGTTTCCATACAGAGGACTAGACATGTCGACACAAAGGAAACCGAAACGAGTCAGCAAGGCTGTACTTAACAAGCTCAAACAGGTGTCGACGCCGACGATCAGCACGCAACTCATGAGCAACCACGGTCTCAATAACGTGTCGTTGCGCAATGTACTGCCCATCGACCCGAGTTTCGGTCGATTTGCCGGCCCGGCATATACGCTGCGCTACGTGCCGCTGCGCGAGGACCTGCGCCCACAGCAGCATCTCAATCATCCGGCTAATTTGATGACGCCCATTGTCGAGGAGATTCCGGCCGGCGCGGTCATGGTGATGGACGCCAACGCGCGCAATGACGTTGGAACGCTCGGCGGCAACATTCTGATGCGCCTCAAAGTTCGCGGTGTGACAGCTGCGGTCACGGATGGCGGCATGCGCGACATTCCGGAGATCCGAGGACTTGGCATGCCAGTTTGCTGCACGGCATTTGCCGCCCCGCCGAGCTTCACTAAACTCATGCTGGTTGACAGCCAGTGTGTCGTGGCGTGTGGCGGCGTCACGATCTACCCTGGCGACATTATCGTTGGCGATGAAGAGGGCACCGTTGCCATCCCGGCGGAGTTTGCCGAAAGCGTTGCTGAGGGCGGGCTCGCTCAGGACCACATCGAAGGGTGGGTCAGTCGACGGCTGGCGAAGGGAGATCGAATGCCGGGCCTATATCCACCGTCGGACAAAGCGCGGGCGGCGTACGAGAAATGGGTTGCCGCTGGTGAACCGGAAGAAGATTGACACCCTGCTAAACGCGGTACCGAAACACGACATCACGACGCGAACGAGAGGTAGACGTCATGGCCAACTACCGCTTCGAAGGCATTTACCCGATGCTCTATGCCTTCTTCGATCATGCCGGCGAACTCGACCGCGATGCGATGCGACGCCAGGTCGAGGCGTGTATCGCGGCCGGAAGCCATGGTCTGGCGGTTGGCGGCTTGGCGACCGAATGCAATAAACTCTCGACAGCAGAAAAGCGCCGCCTCGGTGAATGGGTGCTCGCCGATGCCGCGGGGCGGATTCCGGTAAGCGTGACCATCACCGAAGCAACGGTCAGCGGCCAGATTGACATGGCCAAAGCGGCCGCGGAATCCGGTGCATCATGGGTCGTGTTGCAGCCGCCGCCCGTCAAATCCGCAACCGAGAAACAATTGATCGAATTCTTCGGTCGAGTTGCAGATGCCTCACCCGTTCCAGTCGGTATTCAGAATGCACCACAGTTTATCGGTATAGGCCTGAGTGACGCCGGCTTGATCGAGCTCAATCGGCGCCATCCGAATGTTTCGCTGCTCAAAGCCGAGGGCGAAGCGATACTCAGTGGCCAGCTGGCCGAAGCCGCCGCGGGCGCCTTCGATCTCTTCAACGGCCGCAATGGCATTGACCTGATCGATACACTCAAAGCTGGGTTTGCCGGCGTTATCCCGAGCCCGGATGCGGTCGACGTCGAGGTTCGGATCTACAATCTTTACCGGGCCGGCGAGTATGATGAGGCCGAGCGCGAATTCAAGGAGATTTTGCCACTCCTCGGGTTTCTCATGATCTCGCTCGAACATCTGACCTGTTACGGCAAGCGGCTCACCGCGCGGCGCATCGGTGTCGACCAGGTCCATGATCGCGGCCCAGCCCAGACGCCGACGACTTTTGGCATGGATGTCTTGCGTCATTGGTCGCGCAACCTCGGGCTGCTCGGCAGAGACTGAAGTTCGCCCGAGCGCTCAAGCCTCTCGCGAACTGGCGCTGCACTCTTCAGCATCAAGCAACCGTTGCAACCGAAGCGCGCCAATTTGGACGTGATCGGATGAGCCGTTATGATGTCCAATTAGATGTGAATGCCAACTGTCTACTGCGCGATCAAAGAGGGAAAAACGTATGCGGTCTGTATTGCTTCTCGCTCTCATTGGGCTCTCCTGGTCAACGGCGAAGGCTCAGGAAATTACCTTTCAGAAAACCTACTCGATCAACCAACCGCCCCTGAAATGCCGCGAGGTCAGAGAGAGGATCAGGACCGGACAACCGTCTGTCTGCACACTGACCGGAATCGCCGGAAGGTTCGCCGGCGGCGGTGAACGCGGGCGCATCCTATACCGGCGCGGCCGCTGGGAATTTCGCGGCACATCCTGTCAACCGGATGTCACCTTCGAGGTCACCTGTTTTGCGATGCCGGGCAATCTCTCCGGCGGGCGCGACGACTACGCGGATGGCCGGGGCGGAAGACGGGCCATTGAGGCTCTGAGCGAAGAAGTACAAAGGCTGCGTGAAGATTATCGCCGTCTAATTCGCCAACTGAGGAATGTTGGCGGAAAGCGGCGCAGCCAATAGCGGAATCGCCAATGTGTTGCGGTGTGCGGGGCAGTTGCCGAAACATGCCGTGTGCGCGAAAGACGACGCAAGAACCTCGAAAGATGTCGCGTTGTGTATTAAGCTTGCGTCATGGACGTTGCCAACGTGGCCCACGGCACTTCGACCACGACCGTTGATCGAGAGGGACGATGACTCAGCGACTTGTACTGACGATCGTTGCAAAGGATGCACCCGGCATCGTGCAAGTCGTTGCCGAGGTCGTCGCCGCACACGAAGGCAACTGGATGGACAGCTCAATGGTTCGATTGGGTGGTGAGTTTGCCGGTATCGTACAGATCTCCGTTCCAGAGGCTCGCGTCACCGCGATCGAGGAAAGCCTGGTAGCTCTCAAAGACCGCGGCTTGGTCGTTACCGTGCAAACTGCCGGCGGAGCGGCGCCATCAACCAGCGCGACAGCGCACTTGGCGCTGTCCGGAATGGATCATCCAGGCATCGTCCGCGATATATCAACAGCACTTGCCGCCTGCGGTGCGAGCATCGACGAAATGCATACCGAATTGTTTTCTGGAAGCATGACGGGTGAAAAAATGTTCTCGGCCAAGGCGAAAATTGTACTCCCGGCAGATGTGACGATCGCGGCGCTTCGCGAGCGCTTGGAGACCCTGGCCCAAGACGTCATGGTCGAGATCGATATTCAGACGGATACCTGATCGGAAAAGTGATCACAAAGCGATCGATGGCGAGACCAATTGCAGTGTACGGATCAGAGTTGGAAATTCGGTAACCGTGAAGATCCTTCTGACACACACGCCGGAGATGCGTGCGAACTACTATGGTGAGCAGGCGCTCGCCGAGCTGCGCAAGCTTGCGGACGTCGAGCTTCATCAGTCGGATGAGGCGTTGTCACCCGCACAGCTCGTTGCCGCCGGGCACGATGCAGATGTCATAATCGCCGACCGAATGACAACCGGGCCGTCGGAGATCTTCGCCAGTCTACCCGGCCTGAAGGCGTTCGTGCGCTGTGCCGTGGATATTCGCAATGTTGATGTCCCGGCTGCTTCCAACGCAGGCGTCTTGGTAACGCACGCTTGTCCCGGTTTCGTTGCATCGGTATCCGAACTGGCGCTCGGGTTTCTTGTGGATCTGGCACGCGGCATTTCACTTGCGGCTGCCAGCTATCACTCCGGCAAGGTTCCGGCCGCACGCATGGGCCGGCAGCTGGCCGGCAGCACGATCGGCATCATCGGCTACGGGAGCATCGGAAGGAATCTCGCGAATATCGCTCATAGTCTGGGCATGAACGTCATCGTTAGCGATCCGCTTGTTCAGGTCGATGAGGCCCGCCTGCGCCAGGTATCGCTGGATCAGCTTCTGGCGCAAGCCGATCATGTTGTCTGTCTGGCGGTTGCAACGGATGCAACGGAGAATCTCATGGACGCCGACGCCTTCGACCGGATGAAGCGCGATGCTGTGTTTGTTAATCTGTCGCGCGGCAACCTAGTCGACGAGGCAGCCCTCGATAGCGCCCTGCGTCAGGGCAGGATTGCCGGTGCGGCCTTGGATGTCGGGCGGGCACCTGATCAAATGCCGACACCCGATCTGGCAGCACGACCAAACGTGATCGCGACACCCCACATCGGTGGCTTGACGCCTCCGGCGATTGAGGCGCAGGCCCTCGATACGGTCGAACAGATCCGAGAACTTGCCAGCGGCCAGGTGCCCCACGGCGCCGTCAATGCCGATCGTTGGACACGGCGGATTTAGAAGCAATCTCTGGGTCTGCCAAATCATCGCCGTACATGCCCACGACCTCTTTGGCTTTGTCAGCATACGGCTTTTCCATCGGAAGATCGCCCAATCATTCGTGCCTCTTGAGCAAGCAGGCGACGCATAAAATGGCAGCTTGCCCGTGCTCCATTCAATGCTAAGCTCCGCTGGCATACGCAAATAGGAGGAAACAACTGTGTTTTTTCGCAGTACACTGGCTTTTACGATGGTCGCGTGCATGCTTGGGGCCACCACCCCATCGCAGGCAAAAGACCTCACGATCGCGCTGGCTTCCGAGCCAACATCGATTGATCCGCACTTCCACAACCTCACGCCGAACAATTCGCTCGCCATGCATTTTTTCGATGCGCTGGTGATCTTTGACGAAAAGCAAAACGTCAAACCTGGCTTGGCGGCTTCCTGGAAACCGATCGATGATTTGACCTGGGAATTCAAACTGCGCAAAGGCGTCAAATGGCATGACGGTTCACCGTTCACTGCGGACGATGTCGTCTTCACCATGTCTCGTGCCGGTAATGTGCCGAACAGCCCGTCGAGCTTTGGTACGTACACCAAAGGCAAGACGGCGGTGAAAATCGATGATCACACCGTGCATATCAAGACGCCGCAGCCATATCCACTGATGGTCACGGATATGACGACCATCCCGATGATCTCAAAGAAGAATGGCGAAGGCGCAACGACGCCAGACTATAACTCGGGCAAGGCAGCGATCGGAACCGGTCCCTTCAAGTTCCTCAAGTACGTTCCTGGCGATCGAATCGTCATGACGGCCAATCCTGATTACTGGGGCGGCAAGCCGAAGTGGGACAAGGTCACGATGAAGCCGATCAAGTCCGGCCCGTCGCGCGTCGCGGCGCTCTTGGCAGGCGATGTCGACGTCATCGAAGGTGTTCCGACGGCCGACATTTCGCGACTCAAGAAAGATCCCAAGCTGCAGCTGTCGAGCGGGATCTCCAACCGCGTCATCTACCTGCACATCGATCATGATCGCGACGACTCGCCTTACGTCAAGGCGGCAGACGGCGGCAAGATCAAGAACCCCTTGAAAGATGTCCGCGTGCGCAAGGCGATTTCAATGGCGATCAATCGCAAGGCCATCGTCGACCGTGTCATGGAAGGCGTTGCGATCCCGGCAGGTCAGCTGTTGCCGGAAGGCTTTTTTGGCGTATCGCCCAACCTGAAACCCGTCCCTTACGATCTCGCCGGTGCCAAGAAACTGCTGGCTGAAGCCGGCCATGCCAAAGGGTTCCAGCTCACGCTGCATGGCCCGAACGACCGCTACATCAATGATGCCAAGATCGCCGAAGCGATCGGCCAGATGCTCACCCGTCTTGGTCTCAAGATGAAAGTCGAGACGATGACTCGATCGGTCTACTTCAAACAGGCATCGCGTGGTGGACCGAATAAGACGCCGAAGTTCAGCTTCATCCTCGTTGGCTGGGGTGCTGGCACCGGTGAGCCATCGTCACCGCTGAAGTCGCTGCTTCACACCTATGACAAGTCACGCGGTTTTGGCGCGTCGAACCGCGGCCGCTACTCCAATCCGAAAGTCGACAAATTGATCGAAGATGCGCTTGCAACCGTCGACGACAAGAAGCGCGCGTCGATGCTCGCCGAGGCGACCGAAATCGCCATCAATGACGGCGGCATCATCCCTCTGCACTATCAGGTCAACACCTGGGGTGCGAAGAAGGGCATCACGTACAAGGCTCGAACAGATGAGCGTACGATCGCGATGATGGTCCAGTAATCTTTAGCTGACAACAACCATTGCGGCGCGCCGTGCCATCTGTGGCCGCCCGCCGCAATCCTTTTTTAAATCAGACGATAGCGAGAACGAACCGTGACGGCCTTCCTGATACGCCGCCTGATGCAGAGTGCCGTGGTCGTTATCGTCATGTCGTTGGTTGTCTTCTTCGGCGTCAACGTCGTCGGCGATCCAATCGACATGTTGATCAGCCCGGATGCGACGCAAGAAGAGATTGAAGCTGTCGTACGCGCATTTGGCCTCGATCGCCCGGTCTGGGAGCAGTACTGGCACTTCTTGACCGGCGCCCTCAGTGGCGACCTTGGCAAATCGTTCATTCACGGCACCAGCGCGCTCCCGCTGATCCTGCAGCGCATGCCGGCGACGATGGAACTGGCACTCGGTGCCATGTTCCTGTCGATCGTGTTTGGCGTTCCGCTCGGTCTCTATGCCGGCCTCAAGCCCGATGCTCTTTCGTCGAGAACAATCATGGCGGGCTCGATCGTCGGCTTCTCTTTGCCAACGTTCTGGGTCGGCCTGGTCCTCATTATGATCTTTGCTGTCATGCTGGGCTGGCTCCCATCCACCGGCCGCGGTCCAACAGCAACGTTCCTTGGCATTGAGTCGAGCCTGTTCACGATCGACGGCTTACGCCACATCTTCCTGCCGGCGCTGAACCTGGCACTGCTCAATATCTCGCTGGTCATTCGACTGACCCGGGCTGGAACGCGCGAGGTCATGCACCAGGACTACATAAAGTTCGCACGCGCCAAGGGGCTCTCGAACAGGCGCATCGTCGGCCTGCACCTCCTCAAGAATATCATGATTCCCGTCGTCACGGTGCTCGGCCTGGAATTTGGTGGCCTGATCGCCTTTTCCGTGGTCACCGAGACGATCTTTGCGTGGCCAGGCATGGGCAAGCTGTTGATCGATTCGATCCAGCAACTCGATCGCCCGGTGATCGTCGCCTACCTAATCATAATCGTATTGTTCTTCGTCCTCATCAATCTCGTTGTCGACATCATTTATTCGCTGCTCGACCCGCGTGTACGTATTGGAGGGCAGAGCCAATGACCGCGACAGACGACAAAATAGTTGAAAACGTCAGCGAAACGGTTGCGACGCCGGCGCCGTCCACGGGCGAGGGTGACACGCCATTTCGCCGTTTCGTTTCGGACTTCGTCGAGAGTCCCGTCGCGGTCTTCGCGCTTGGCCTGCTCAGCATAATCGTCTTGCTGGCAATACTGGCGCCCTTGATCACGCCGCAGAATCCTTACGACCTGGGGCAGGTAGACGTCATGGACGCGCGCCTGCCGCCCGGTGAAACCAGCATGGGCACCGGTATGACCTTCTGGCTGGGTACGGATGGCGCCGGCCGCGATTTGCTGAGCGGCATTCTCTACGGATTGCGTATCTCGCTGGCCGTCGGCGTAATGTCCGGGCTTATCGCCATGGCGATCGGTTCCGCCGTCGGCATGCTGGCCGCCTATGCCGGCGGGCGTGTCGAAAGCCTGATTATGCGAATCGTCGATATGCAGCTGTCGTTTCCTGCTGTCCTCATCGCCCTGATGCTGGTTGCCGTCCTCGGCAAGGGAATCGACAAGATCATAATTGCGCTGATCATCGTGCAGTGGGCGTATTACGCGCGAACGATAAGGGGCTCCGCCCTGGTCGAGCGTCGCAAGGAATACGTCGAGGCAGCCCGCGGACTGGGCCTCAGCCATGCGCGGATCATGTTCAAGCATATCCTGCCAAACTGCCTGCCGCCGCTGATCGTCGTCGGCACGGTCCAGACCGCACATGCCATCGCATTGGAAGCGACGCTGTCTTTCCTCGGAGTCGGCCTGCCGCAAACCGAGCCATCTCTCGGGTTGCTGATCTCCAACGGGTTTGAGTATCTGCTTTCTGGCAAGTACTGGATCAGCACCTTTCCCGGCATTGCCCTGCTGCTCACCATCATGTCGATCAATCTCGTCGGCGACCAACTACGCGACGTGCTCAATCCGAGGCTGAGACGATAATGGTGCATGCAATGGCAGCTTCCGGCGCACATGGCTCAGAGCCGACGCTCGTGATCGACGGCTTGAAGACGCACTTTTTTACGAAGGCTGGCGTCGTCAAGGCCGTCGACGGCGTCAGCTTCGATGTCAAGCCCGGTGAGATACTGGGCCTGGTCGGCGAGTCCGGCAGCGGGAAGACCATCACCGGGTTCTCGATCATGGGGCTGATCGACCCACCGGGGCGCGTCGTTGAAGGCGACATTCAGTTCGGCGGACGCAATCTCGCCGGCATGAATGACGAGGCGTTGCGCTCGATCCGCGGAAACCGCGTCGCGATGATCTTCCAAGACCCGATGATGACATTGAACCCGGTCCTGCGCGTCGATACACAACTGGTTGAGGCGGTTCGGGCGCATCAAGATGTCGACCGCAAGACGGCCCTGGAGATGGCGCGCGACGCACTCGATCAGGTTGGCATCCCGTCACCGGAACGTCGACTCAAAGCGTATCCGCACGAACTTTCCGGCGGCATGCGCCAGCGCGTCGCGATTGCAATTGCGTTCATCAACAAGCCCGATCTGATTATTGCCGACGAGCCGACCACGGCCCTCGATGTCACCATTCAGGCTCAGATTCTTTTCGAAGCCAAAGAGCTCTGCCGCAAGACGGGTACCGCGATGATCTGGATCACGCATGACTTGGCCGTGGTCGCAGCCCTCGCGGATCGCATCGCGGTGATGTATGCCGGTCGCATTGTCGAGATGGGCAGCACCGACGAGGTCGTCGACAGCCCACTGCACCCCTACGCGGAAGGACTGATTGGCTCGGTGCCGATCCAGAATCGCCGCGGTGAGCGCTTGACGCAGATCCCGGGAATGACGCCTTCACTGCTCAATATGCCGGTTGGCTGCGCCTTTCGGGACCGCTGTCGCTACGCGACAAAGGCATGCAATGAAGAACCGGAAGTGACCGCGCCGCTGCCTGACGCGCCCAAGCGACAAGTACGTTGCTTCCATCCCCTGCTTTCAGTGGAGACGGCCTGATGACGGCGACAAAGAGCCATCCACCAATGTCGGGCAACACCGAACCACCGATTATTGAAGCGCGCGGCATCACCAAGAATTTCGTCAAGAAGCTCGATCTCGCAGGCCGTATCGCTGCTCGGCTCGGCTCGGACTTGCGCGACGAAACCGTTCACGCCGTCGACAATGTCGATTTTTCGATCAGCCAGGGCGAAGTCGTCGGCCTTGTCGGAGAGTCGGGTTGCGGCAAATCCACGATTGGTCGCGTGATCGCCGGGCTGCTGGAGCCGACTGAGGGCGACATTCTTTTCAAGGGAACCCGGCGCGACGATCTGCGCGGTGACGAAGCCAAGCACGAACGCCTTGCCGTGCAGATGATATTTCAGGATCCCTACGCTTCGCTCAATCCGCGCATGCGTGTCGAGAACGTCATCGGCGAGGCGCCTCTGGTCCACGGCCTCATTAGCAAGGCCGAGCAACCCGACTATGTCGCCGAAATGCTGCGCGACGTCGGTCTCGACCCGGATTTTCGGCGGCGCTATCCGCACCAGTTCTCTGGCGGCCAGCGCAGCCGCATCGGAATTGCACGTGCCCTTGCGGTCAAGCCTGAGTTCCTGGTCTGCGACGAGGCGGTCGCCGCGCTCGACGTGTCGATCCAGGCGCAGGTCATCAATTTGTTCATGGACCTGCGTGAGCAGTTCGATCTGACATATCTGTTCATCAGCCACGATCTCAGCGTCGTGCAGCACATCTCCGACCGGATTGTGATCATGTATCTCGGTCGCATTGTCGAGAGCGGTCCGACGGAGGCGTTCTTTGCGAACCCCAACCACCCCTACGCGCGCGCGCTGCTCGAGGAAATACCACGCCTTGACCAGCGCAAGCGGACGTTCCATCCGATCAAGGGCGAGATTCCCTCACCCATAGATCCGCCTAGCGGCTGCCACTTCCACCCGCGCTGTCCCCATGCCATGGATCGATGCCGCGATGAAGCGCCCGCGTTGCGAGCAATTGCGCCCGGTCGATTGTCAGCTTGTCATTTAAACGATCAGACATGACGAATGGCCGCCACTTACGTGGCGGCCACAGCGCTTGTTGACTGGCATTGCGATGCAGTTGCTCACTTTGCGGTCGTCGCGTCATCGCGGCCGGCGTCATGTCCGTTTGAGCTTCCGTTTACGCGACGCTGCGCTTCGGCCGGGTTGAACACCTCGTTGATCGTTGCTGCACCCGCCAATCCGGACAGCGAGCCACCACTCAGCCCGACCTCGTTGAGCAGACTGTCTAGGATCGGTGCCTGCGTTCGATAGCGCAGCGCCGCTGCGACGGCCTGATCCGGCAGGCCGCCTCCGGCACCGCCGGAAGTTGCATGACCGTGATCACTGTCGCCGGTGTGGGCACCATTGGCGCCACCATTGATGCCATCGACCTGAACGATCTTGATGCCGTCGATCGCCGAGATGGGCTTGACGGACTGCGCAATGATGTCCGGCAAGGCCTTCATGAGCGCAAGCTTCACCTGCATGGCGATCTGATCGGCCGACAGCATGTTCGCGGCTTCATTGATGGCGCGCTGGCCTTCGGCATCGACCGCATAAACGGCTTGTTTCGCCTCGGCTTGCTGCTTTTCGGCATCGGCATGCGCCCGCGCGGATATCCGCATCTTCTCAGCCGCCGCCTCCGCAGCGATCTGCACCGCTTCTGCCTGATCGGCCGCCGCTGCCTTCTCCGTTTCCGCCGCGACCTTGATCGAAATCGCCTGCTGTTCGGCAAGCTTGCTTGCTTCAATAAGCTCGATCTGCTTTTCGCGCTCCGCGGCTTCCGTTTGACGCGACGTCACAACGGCTTCTTCTGCTTTGACAGCGATCGCCCGTGCGGTGTCGGCTTCGGCGTCAGCCTCGGACTTTGCACGTGACTTTTCAGCCACCGCGATATCTCGATCCTGCTCGGCGAGCGCAACCTGCTTGGCCTTTTCGACGGCCGCTGCTTCGACTGCCTGCTCCTTCGAGATCTCCTGCTCGCGCACCATACGGTCCTTCGCGATCTGGCGCTCCGCCACTGCGAGATCTGCCGAGATGCCGGCCTCCTTCACCTGACGAGCAGCTTCAATCTTGGCAGCTTCGCCTTCCAACTCACGATGCGCGCGCTCCGAGGCAACCAGGGCGAGTTGGGCGGCCTTGCGTGTTTCAATCTCGCGCTCCTGCTCGAGACGGGCATATTCTTCGTCGCGTGCAATCTGCAGACTCTGCTCGCGCGCATCCAGGTTCTTGCGTTTGATCAAGATTTCGGTTTCCTGCTCGATGTCGTTGCGCTTCTTGCGGCGTTCCTCGATCTCCTGTGTCAGCTTGGTCAAGCCTTCTGCATCAAACGCGTTGTTCGGGTTGAAGTATTCCTTGTTGGTCTGGTCGAGACCGGTCAGCGACACCGACTCGAGTTCGAGACCGTTCTTCAGAATGTCCTCGGAGACGGCGGCCTGGACCTTCTGCACGAACGAGACACGTTGTTCATGCAGCTCCTCCATCGCCATCTCGGCGGCGACAGCGCGTAGCGAGTCGACGAACTTGCCCTCGATGAGTTCTTTCAGGGCCTGCGGCTCCATCGTGCGCCGGCCGAGCGTCTGTGCCGCATTCGCGATCGCCTCCTTGGTCGGCTGGACGCGCACGTAGAACTCGGCCTGCACATCGACGCGCATCCGGTCCTTGGTGATCAACGCCTGTTCGTTGGCGCGACGTACTTCCAGGCGCAGGGTGTTCATGTTGACGGGGATCGTCTCATGCAGGATTGGCAGAACCAGCGCGCCACCGTTCATGATGACAGACTGACCGCCAAAGCCCGTGCGCACAAAAGAGACTTCTTTCGATGCGCGCTGATAAAGACGCGCCACGATCATGCCGATCGTCATTAGGGCAGCCATAATAATCGCGGCCGCCATCAATATTGTAATTGTGCTGATTCCTTCATTCGCCATTTTTTGAATCCTCCTTAAATAGTTGTGAACTATGTCGTCGAGAGAAGGTCGCTCTCGTTGCGGATCGCCGTGAAGCGGATGCCGCTTTTCTGATCGGTCAGGATCACCTCGGTGCCCTGCTCAAAGGCCTGGTCAGGCTCGTCCGGCTCGACCAGGACGTAATGTGTCTGGCCGTGCACATCCCTGAGCTTTGCCTGCGCCGGCACATCGCGACGCGCGACGCCACCGATAACAACCGCCACTTTGCCAATGAAGCTGCGGGTCGAAACCGCTTCGGTCTCTTCCTTCGGCATCACCCTGGCGAGCCCCAGCGCCAGCCATCGCGTTGGCGGTAGAGCGAGGAAAACGGCGCCCGCACTCGCGAGAGAAGTGGGCAGGTATGAACCCAACACCCAGCGCGTGCTGGACTGCAGGACGAAGCCCGCGAATCCGAACGCCGTCAGAAACGCGACGACCAGCACCAGCGCTGGCACACGTCCGACACACAGCCAGTTCAGCAGACCCGAACCGAAACCGTCGGACGCCACGTCGCCGTCGACATCTGCGTCGATCTCTGGCATCAGCTGCTCGACCAAGCCAAATGCGGACAGTCCGAACAGCATGCCAAGCACTTCGGTCGCGCAGATCAAGAGCATGACGCAAAGAGCGACGGTAAAAGGGAACATCGCTGGAACGAGGTAGCTGCCCAGCATTACAATTCTCCTTTGGTTGCCTTCATCGCTGCCAGCCTTTCCTGCACCCGATGTTCCCGTGTCACGGTTTCCAGCTCGGCAAGTTTTGCTGCCGTTTCGCTATCGGTGCGCGCGGTGGCACCAATGCCGCTCGCACCTTGCAGGACGCGATTGAAAGCGCTCTCAGCCTTATCGGCGCGTCGGTCGGCCTGCAAACCGTGTCCGACAGCGTGTCCAGAGCCGTTGTCAGATGACCCATTCTCGCCGTCCGCACAGCTGGCTTCCCGACTTTCAACGAATGCAGTCAGGTCCGCTTCCATCTCCCGCTTGCGCGCGATCAACGCGGAAGCGTAACCCTCGAGTTCATTCTGCTCTGAGGAGAGATCGCTCAGCGCCGCCTCAAGCACGGGCAATTGCGCTTCCATGTCGATCTGACGCGCGATCGCGGCTTCCGCCAACTCGTCACGTCCCTGGTCGACGGCGAACCGGGCTTTTTCGGCAAGTTCCTCGTGTTTTGACGTCGCTTCCATCAAACGCCTGCTGGCATGATGTCGGTTTGCGATGGTCCGCCCGAGCGCGTCTCTTACTTCATCCGTGGCGCGATCAATCTCACGAATGGCTTCACGCATCACCGACTCGGGTGCGGCCTTTTCAATGGTATCCACCAGGCCGTTGACGCTACCGGCAACAAGACGCTTCACACGCGATACTAGATGCTCACTCATTTCTTTTTTCCTTTCCCTGGTTTTGGTGGTGTCGAATGAGTTCGACCAAGTCCACGACCGGGCCGATCTCGGCTCTGAAGTTTTCTTCGCCATAAACCCGCACGGGTGATGAAAGCCCGAGCACAAGCAGATCCTTCATGACGACGCAGATCTGATCCGTCAGTTCTCTCTCGAAAGCCTTGAGGCTTTCCGGGTCCGTCTTGTCTTCCGGCCCTGCAATGAGCCGGGCCATGATGTCCGGCACACGCTCGTAGAGCTTCAAGACAAGGTCGGACTTACGCTTCAACTTGCCTTCCAGCCGTCGGACCACGCGGCGCGCCGGTTGCGCTGAATCGCGCAGTATCAGTCCACCTTCCGAGGCGTCCTGCAGCCCGGCATGTCGGCGTTGCGCTTCATGCAACAGCGCTCGCAGTTTCTCTGACGGCGTCACGGCATCCTCGAACTCCAGGTTGGCGAGAAAGGCCGCATCTTCGGCACTCACACGCACCGACAAAGGGACGGTTTTTCCAGGCACGGCGTTCAACCAATCTGAGATCAATGTTTGCATCAATTCGAATACACGTGCATACATTTGTATTTTTTTCAAGTCTTTTGGCGTGAATTGTATTTAATGTTGATGAAAACTGGTTAGCAGCGAGGCCCTGGATTACGCACAGCATGGAGCTGTCCGTTGCGTCGGTCCGGCCTCCCGTGGCACCATAATTCTGTTGTCTGATGATTAGATGCTAGGCGCGCTTTATGGCGCCGTCGGCGCACGGTGCCGTGACTTGGCGCCTCTGGCATGCTGCTACTGCGTGTCGAGGATTGCCAACGGCTAGTGCCAGCTATCGGCCCTGGATACGGGCGCGCTCCATCCGGGATCTAGGAGAAAAGGCTGACATCACTTCTGGCTTACAAAGCGATAGGTCTCGAGTTCCTTGCGCGTGAAAACGTAGAGTTGGTCGCTCGGCGTTTTCATGGCGTGAATCCAGGCGGCAGGATCGATCCCCATTTTGTCCAGGTGCTCCTGCACCTGACCACTGATGGCCTGCGCGTGAGCCATGCCATCGTTGATCCCGCCTGGCGTGCTCGCCGCGGCATAGATTTGATGAACGCCGATCCACGCCCGTTTACCTGCGACACGACGCTTGCCGCCCGAAAAAACGATCGGACACGATGAGGCACAATAGGCGTCCTGCGGCACGACCGTGTCGATCGCGTTGCGCCTCAGCAAGCGGGCCATCATCAAGGCATCGCGCACCGATCCACCAGGTGAATGCAAATAGAGCTTCTTCAACTCGCCAGACTGAGCTTCAACGAAACCTGCAAACTGCGCACCCGTGCCCTTCTCAATTCGACCCACTGCGCTTGCTGCACCATTCGGACCACGTACAAACGTCATCGGCTTGCCGACCGCCGTGTGCGGCACCGGCTTGGCGTACCCCGGCAACCGCGCTTCTTTTCCGGATCGGTGGATTGGCGTTGCACGCGGCAGATAGGGACGCAGCTGGTCTTGCCGGCGGGGTGGCTGCATCACTACGGGCTCAGTCTGCTTAACCTGACCAGGTAGGGGGGCATTGGCTTCCTCGTAGATCTGGCGGAAATCAAGAGCGATGAACACGACCGCTGCGGTGACCAGTGCGCGAAACACGAGCCGCAGCAGATTGTCTTCACTGAGCCATCGCAGAAAGAACGACTTCAGCCGTGGCACACGGTCGTCAGCGGATGTGCTTCGTTCAGTGGCGGCCGAATCGTTCACTGCGCTAGTCCCCCGCCTGCTCGCCGTGCTGTGACTTTGGAACATTCAGATGCGCGACATTTCTCGCAGCTGCAGACGGTCCAGCGGCGTCGCCTTGCCTGCGTTCGCCGAATTCTCTATCGATCTGCCGAAAGAGATGCACGGCACGCATCATATCCGCCGCACTCATGGCTTCGGCATCGACGTCGACACCGCCATCACGCCTTATCTGGCCCTCGACCACCGTCATGATCATGATCAGAACGGCTGGAAGCAGGTCGATCGATATCGCACCAGCCCAGCTTGGCAAAAAATCCCGGGCGTAGAGCAGAACCGCCTCGGGGGGCGACAAGGGCTGGAACCGCGGTGGCACGACGGGATCCCTCTCGAGTATTTCGTCTGCGGCGCGCGACAGTGCTCGACTTTGCGTCCGTACCGCTTGTTCAACCCGACCGACGACGGCCGTCTGCCGGGCCTGCAGGGAAGCATCGCGGCCATCTGCGATCGGCGCGATGAAACTGTTGCCAAGGTCTTCGGCGACCCGTTTTACGGAGGGTGCGACGGATGTCTGCTGCAAAGCGCCAATCTGGCCAATTAGCTTCAGAGCCTCCTCGCCGAACGAATTCGCGCGCGCATCAATTGGGCCGGTGTTCGAGATGAGCGCGCGCATCCGCGCGAGATGGCGTCCACCTTGATCGAACAACCGCTTTACGTCATCGCGGCTCGCAGCAACTTGTTCCGCAAGCCCGTCCAGCTCTGTCGACATCTGCGTCAACAGCTGTACGACCGTGCCTGAACCGGACGTTCCGGTCAGCGCGCCGGATGCGCGCTCCTGTTGTGCGAGGCTGGCAAACCGCTTCGACGCAAGCTTGATGTCGGGTAACAGGCTCTGAGCTGCCAGAGCATTGGAATGCGCCTTGTCCAGGCGCTCCTGATAGACCTCGGTTGCGTTTGCCATGTGCTGTTCGAGAGCTGCTGACCCGGCCAGCGCGGCGGCATTGAGCCAACTCGACATGGCGATGATCATCAATGAGCCGATGGCCATAGCGACATAGAGCATGAACGCCGAACGGGCGTTGTCTGTGTGCGGCAAAAACCGCATCAAATAGGACCAAAACGCATAGATGCCGACGGAAACGGCGACGGAATATATAACAGCGCCAAAGAACACGACCGTCGTCGTACCACTCAAAAGTCCACGCACGCCGAGGTACGTATAGACGCCGCTGGCAAGAGCCAGAACGGCCAGCGTGACTTTCGTCGTTACGTCCAGCTGGATCTGCCCGGCCTTGAGCTTCGCTACCATCAATTGCTCCCTCGCCACTGACCTGAAGCGCACCACATGCGCCGAATCGAAGAATGTTGGTGTTGAACGGAGTACAATGTCCGGCGCGCGTGTTCTTTTCGCGGCGATCATTCCGCGACGGCAAAAAAACCAGCAGTGGGCAGGTGTCGTGACCAATCCCTGTGATCACAGCGTCCCATGCCGGACCGTGCACCAGTCGCCTGGTGGACTGGCTCCGCACTTTTCGATGACGGGTATCGCAGTGCTGAATAGTTCGGGCTAGTCGGGCAGCGGTATAAAATCGGCATTATCGCCGGGCGGCAATTGAAAGCGACCGGACACCCAATCACCTTTGCCCCAATCGGCCTTTGCCTGCTCGATTTTTTCTTGCGAAGAGGCGACGAAGTTCCACCAGATATGGCGTGGCCCGTTCAGCGTCTCACCGCCGAGCAGCATGATGCGCGCGCCCTGCGGACCGGACTTGAGGGTCATGGCGTCACCCGGCCGAAACACCATCATGCGCCCCGCCTCGAAGGTTTCGTTCGCAATTTCGACCGACCCGGTCACAACATAGGCACCACAATCCTCGTGATCTTCAGGCAGAGGAATCATCGCATTCGGCTCCAGCACGACATCCGCATAGAACATATCAGTGAACGTTTTGACTGGTGCGCGTTCACCATAGGCGGTCCCGAGGATCAGCCTGACCTGCTTGCCCTCGCCTTCGCTGAACGGTAGCGCCGACTGGTTGTAGTGTTCGAATGCGGCGGCGGTATCTTCGTCGCGCTCGGGAAGTGCGACCCAGGTCTGGATGCCGAATAGTTTGCTGCCAGCCTGTCTTGTCTGTTCACTGGTCCGCTCTGAGTGCGTGACACCGTGCCCGGCGATCATCCAGTTCACTTCGCCCGGATAGATCATCTGGTTCGTGCCAAGCGAGTCGCGATGCTGAAACTCACCTTGATAAAGATAAGTGACGGTAGCGAGGCCGATATGCGGGTGCGGGCGCACGTCGATGCCTTGATTGCGTAGGAATTCAACTGGCCCCATCTGGTCGAAGAAAATGAACGGCCCGACCATTTGGCGCCTGGGTGCTGGCAACGCTCGGCGCACTTCAAAGTCGCCAATATCGCGCGCGCGCGGCGCGATAAGCGTTTCGATTGCATCAAGACCACCGGCCGCCGGGCAGTCGGGTTCTATGGTTGGATTCCAACTCATTCACTCGTCCTTCGAGGTTCTTCGTTACGGTTTCGCGGTCAATTCCCGAGCGGATCACCCGGATTTGACGCGTAAACGGTTACCCCGATACGTCCTTCACCCCACGACGGGCTGACTGAATTGTTCGTCGTGATTATCCTATGATACCCTGACGAAATTGCGCGATAACAAAGGAGCAAGCGCATGGCACGCACCCTCACCTCCGACCAGATCGCCGCATACAACGAGGATGGCTTCTTGTTCCTGAGGTCCCTCTTCGACCGAGAAGAGACCGATCTTCTGCGTCGCGCCATGGAAGAGGACCCGGCCATAAAGGAGCATTCGCTCTTGCGCGGCGACCAGGAAGGTGGCGCAACGCGCATCTCTCTTTGGAACCGCGCCGGCGACAGCGTCTATGGACTGGCCGCCCGATGCGCGCGGGTCGTCGATGCAGCGGAAGCCCTGATCGGCGAGCCCGTGTATCACTTTCAGTCCAAACTGACGGCCAAGGAGCCATTGGTCGGTGGCGCCTGGGAATGGCACCAGGATTACGGATATTGGTATTACAACGGTTGTCTTGAGCCAAAAATGCTCAGCTTCATGGTCGCGCTGGATCGCACGGATACGGACAACGGTTGCCTGAAGCTTGTTAGAGGTTCCCAAAAACTAGGGCGCCTCGATCACGTCCAGGTCACGCCAGAGCAGAATTCAGCAGACCCCGAACGCCTGCCGCACATTCTGGCAAACCGCGAGGTTGTCGACTGCATTCTCGACCCGGGCGACGCTGTCGTATTTCATGGCAACACATTGCATCGATCTGACCAAAATCGATCAGACAAACGGCGCTGGACGTTCCTTTGCTGCTACAACGCCGTAAGCAATGACACTTTCAACAAGGACGACGACCGCTACTTCGTACCACTTGAAAAAGTTGATGACGGTGCAATCAAAGAGGCCGGCCTGAAATTCGCCAGTGGCGAGCAGGAGCACTTCACATCAAAGCCGTATGTGCCTGATTTACCGCCGGCGACCTAGTCGCCGCGCCGGCCTCGAAGCTGCAGACCTATTCATGAAATTCCGGTCGACGCGCGTTGCCATCTGACTTGTAAGCCTTGCCATCATGCGCGGGCGCTATATGTGCGACTTGCAATTCCTGAAACGACAGCGACACGGCTAACTTTCTTTCGCGCCTAGCGTGTTTTGGCCTACTGGACGTCCGGATATGAACCGAAAATGAACGGCTTGATCGGACTGCATTCAGTCGATCGATTGCATGGTCCTCACGAGGGAGTAGGAAAGGACTTTCGCATGAAGTCAATCAAATCCATTGCTATTGCATTGGCCCTGGGCCTCGGCGCGCTCATTGCCGGCGCCTCAGCCAGTCAAGCCGCCGCAATCCCAAGCGCCGCCGCGATTGTCGGCCAGGATAATCTGATTCAGAAGTCACACGGCTACCATCGCCACTGGCGGCGAGGGCATCGCCACGGTCGCCGCTGGTATCCGCGTTGGCGCAGATATGGTGGCTGGCGTCGCCGCCACTTCCATCGCCACTGCCATTGGCGACGTGGCTATCGGCACTGTCATCGGCATCGCCATCACAGGCGCCACCACTAAACGTTTGGTGGCCTGTGCTGCCGGTTCACGCATCGATCGACTAAAATGCCTTCAGGCGTGAGCCTGAAGGCATTCGTTTTTCAGCAGTGGCGGTCGAAGCTCCGACACGCCCTCCATGAGCCGTTGTCACAGCGGCGCCACCACCGCCGGCATTGCCGCGCATGTGAATTGTCAGCCCGGGCCGCTTCAGCCGCAATAATTCCCGTGACGAGAGCGGCCCCGAGGCCGATGGCCAGATTGCGATTGCGTCGCCGCCTATTTCTGCGCCGGATGTTACGCCTTGCGCCCCTTCTGACGGAACGCCGCGCACCGCGCCCGCGCCTGGCGCGGCGCCGGCGTTGAGCAACGCGAATCTGCTTCGTTTTTTCACGTACGCCTGGTCGAAGCGTGCCGGTCACGTCAGGCAACAGCAAAGGCCCGCCTGAATGACTTGCGAGAGATGCGCGCTCAGGCACCTTAGCAGCCCAGCTTGGACCAATCGAAAGCGAAACGAGTATCGCCAACGCGCCCAAGAATGTTCGCAGCTTCATGCAATGTCCCTTCATGTTGGTCAGCACGATAACTCCCCGAAAGTGAGCGTACAACGCTGCTGTCTTATTGTCAGGTTACTTTTTGACGTCGCGATCAGGCCTAGGCTTGAAGGCTGCGAAAACCGCCGAGACCACGCGCAACGCGAACTTGCGAAGGATATTCACCCCACCGAGGTTTGTGCTAGTAGTTGAGGCTGCATTGTGAGACGCGGTACCTATGATTAGAGTCTTCATCGACACGCATGGCTTACCTTGGAACGGCGATTCCCAGGCGTTTGCCGACGAGTTTTCGATCAAGGGAAATTTGAGCGGCCAGACGCGCCAATTCCTTATCCGTCAAGCCGGCATTTGCGCCGCTACCGTGCAAGAGCGCTTTGTCACGCTAGAGTTCGTGCCTGCATTGACGTCTCTCGATGCATGCCTTTCGATTATGAAGGTTCTTGAAAAATACCGTCCCGAGCGGGTCGGCCTTTCATGGTACGATAAAACCTGGAACTACGAGATCACGCGGGGCTGGAAAGCGGCTCAGAAGCGTGTTTCGGCTCTAACCGTCACAAACCGCTCGGAACCAGAGGCCAGGTACCTGTCGACGACGCAAGATCTGGCGGAATTACCGCGAGACAACCCGCTTGCCCAAGTGTTCGCGCATTGGCGTGAGCGCAGCGGTGAATTCAAACCGTCAAGCGATGAAGCGCGTCTGAGCGACAGCACCAATGGGCGCTATTTCGTCGTCAACCGCGCCGGCAACGCAAGTGGATTGAAGTTTTCACACGCCGGGCCTGGCTGGCACGCGTTTGGCGATGGCTGGGGGGCGCGCATGGTTGGTCGTGATGTCGCCCACCAGCCTGATCTGAACTACGGCAAGTGGTGTGCACAGTGCTTTCGTCATGCAATTGAAATTGAACAGCCGCAGATCACCTTTAACGATGTGCTTGTTCGCGTGCCGCGCAACTCGACTCAGAAACGCATCCGCTATCAACGCTTGACGCTGCCGATCACAGCGCCATCCGGAACGCGACGCCTGCTAAGCGCGACGCTGCTCGACAACCGGATCGATCTGCGCTCGGAAATCTAACATGAACCCGAACAGGTCATCGACCAACCGCATTGGCGTCAATCGTGCGAGCCGCGTTTCGAAGTCCTCTCCGGGAAGGATTTCGTGGTTTCGAAACGTGATCGTTCCGGACGTACCACCGAAGCCTGTGCGCTGACTGAATGCCTTGGCTGTGTTTTCGGCTGTTACAAGCGCGATGAACTCATCAATTTCCCATCGCACGAAACTGGCGGCACGCGTGAACCGAGGAATAATATTGGCCAGCCCAATGCCACGGTAGTCAGGCCGGTACCAAATGGCACCGCAGAGCGCGATGTTGCCTGAGATCGCGCCGGCTTCAGGTGAATTCACGAGACAGGCCTCATCGCGACGCATGTCGCGCTCCGGATCGGCGTAGAATAGCCGCATCGATTCGGCTTCTTGCTTCAATGTCGTCTTGCGCCAGTCAAACAGCCGTGTTGCTTGCGTTGCAACGACTTCACCTTCTGTATTTCGGCCCATGACAACGAGGCCGTTTGCTTCATCGACACCACCCAGCTTCGGATGGAAACTGGTCGTTATCGGCTTCCAGGTGTCACTGTTGGCTTGGTTGACGGCCAGCAATTCTTCGAAAGTAGCGAATTCCAGTGTGACACCGCGAGAAGCGGCTGCGGCGACCGCCTTGAGAAAGAACCGCGCGAGCAAGTCTCTTGGATCTCGCGTGATCTCAATTTGATCTAGAACGCGATCGTGTGCATGCCCGTTCGTCTTGGCAATGGCGGATTCGCTTTTGCTTTTTTTTTAGATTCACGCATAATGTTCTCCTTTCGGTTGAGGGAAAGGAGATCATCTACCAATTTGTTGGTTTTGGTTAGCGCGAATGTGAACTAGTTGAGTTGAACAGGTGCAATCGCCCTGTTTTAGGACGCGCTTCGCGGGAGATGCTTCCGCGTGGATTGGTGCTATGAATGATACCCGTCGAGTAGCGTATTTGCCTTTCGAGTGGTCGACGCTGCCGCAAACTCGGGATAGATGGACAATCGATTGATGGCTGAAGCCAGTGACTTGAAGATGCGGGAGATCGATGCACGCGTTGCAAGGCGTCTGCGGATGCGCCGCGAAATGCTCGGCCTCTCGCAAGTGGGTCTGGCGGACCTATGTGATATATCACCGCAACAGATTCACAAGTACGAGACAGGCTCGAGCAAACTGAGTTCTGCACGGCTTATCCAGCTGTCGCAGGTCCTCGCGGTGCGTGTTGGTTGGTTTTTTGGCGAGGACGATGCCCACGGGGAGGAGGCGAACGAATTTGTCGAACTCATGTCCGACCGTGTCCACCTGGAGGTCCTGCTCACGCTCAGCAAGATTGAGTCACCGCAAAGAAAAGAACTGATCGCGCGAGTCGTAAGAGTTCTGGGGGAAGAGGGATTGAATGACGATGCCCAGCCGGTTGTCGCGAGGGGAGCCAAAGCGCTGTGAACATGGTTGGGCCGTCAGCATTCTGTTGACGATCGCAACTCAACGATCCTCTCACTTGCGTGGTTGATCTGGCCAAAACCTCACCCCTTGCCGCGCCATCCCCCCGCCTAGTGCGATCGCCGTGCCATCGGCCCGCCAGCACGCCGCGCCTTCCCATTCGCCGTCCTTGCATTGCCGCACACCGTTCATGCCACCGCCGAGATGGCGAACGGGCAACACCGCGTGGCCACGGCCGGCGAGTTCCTCGGCCACGGATTGTGCCATCCCCGACTCAAGTTCCAACACGTCTCCCTGCGTCCAGACCCGCGGCGCCTCGACGGCTTCCTGCAGGCTCATGCCGTGCTCGACGAGATTGACGATGGACTGCATCGCCGACGGAAAAATGCGTACGCCGCCGACCACGCCCAAGGCAAATTCGACCACGTCGTGCCTCATGCCGATGACCGGCGCCATGGACGTCGGCACGCGTTTGCCGGGCACAATGGACAACGCACGGCCAGGATGCGGATCGAACAGGTACATATAGTTGTTGGCGATCATGCCGGTCTCGCCAATAATGTAACGGCCACCGAACAAGCTGTTGATCGTATGCGTCGCAACGACGACGGCGCCATCTCTGTCAACCGAAGTCATGTGGGTCGTATGTGGCGATTCTCGAAACGACGCACTCGTGCCCACGACGCCTGCGGCAAAGCTTTGCGCCAGCGACAGCGAGAGCTGCGCGCGGCGCTGATCCGCATACGCCTTGGAGGTCAGCTGCTCAATCGGGACTTCGATGAATGCCGGATCACCGGTCGACGAATCGCGGTCGGCGAATGCGATCTTCATGACCTCCGCAAGCAGGTGCGTAGCGTCCGTCGAGCCATAGCCCATCGCGGCAAGATCGTATCCTTCCAGAATATTGAGCATCTGGATGACGTGTACGCCGCCCGAAGCAGGCGGCGGCGGACCGATGATTTGAACATCACGATAGGAGCCGGAAACGGGCAATCGCTCGATCGGCCGATATTCGCGCAAGTCCGCAAGCGAGAGAATTCCGCCGTTCTTGTTCATGAAGTCGGCAACGGACTGTCCGAGCGCACCGCCGTGCAGCGCGTCTGCGCCATCGCGCGCTATCAACTTCAATGTCTCGGCATAGGCAGGTTGGCGAAGCAGAGTTCCGGCAGCGACTGGGTCGCCGTCTGGCAGGAACAATGACGCAATCAATGGATCTCGCGCCAGGTCCTCGGCCGCCTCGCTGACGCACTCGGAAAGATAGGGCGAAACACGAAATCCATGCTCGGCGTAGTGGATGGCGGGCCCGATCACGTCCGCCAGCGAGAGCGTCCCGTATGCCTCGAGCGCCTTCGACCAGGCAGGCAGATTGCCTGCCGTCGCTGTCGACAGTGGCCCGACGGCGTTCTTGCGCCCTTTTGTCTCCAACCGGCGCACGATGTCATCCGACACGCTCTCGAACATATCCGGCGTTGCCGCCGACGGTGCCTGGCTCTGCCCATCGATCACCACGTGCCGGCCCTGTGCTGTTCGGATGTGCATCATGCCGCCGCCGATCAGGCCAACCATCATCGGTTCGACAACGGTGAGTGTCAGCAGGCTTGCAACAGCGGCATCGATGGCATTGCCGCCCGCCGCCAGTATTTGCGCTCCGGCCGCCGCGCCAAGCGGATGGTTGGCGACGATGATGCCATTGCTCCCGATAGCCGGCCGCTTATCACAGCTGAACGCTGCCGGACTGTTTTGCCGCCACGCGCGTTCTTTGTTCAATTGCTTCACTCCCAGTCGCAGATCAGCCGATTTGATTGGTGCAAGGTGCCTTGTCACGGATGGACATTCTAGCACCAACCTACGACAACCATGTACGCCGATGACGATTACTCGGATATCGACGTGCGTGGCCGCCGCTTGGCGTTGACCAGGGGTCCTTCGGCGTGTTCTTCTGATCACGCCGAGGATGGGCATCAGCCTCGCAACAGAATGTTATCCAACTGCTCATTTCCCACATCATGCACTTGCGATCCCTGAATTCGGTCAATCACGTGCAACGCGCTTGTGCAAAGAGAATTGAGCCAGCGCAACGGCGCCTTCGATAGTGTCGCCGGGAGGAACAATCGTGACGAAGCTCAACGAACTCAGCGCCTCCGAAGCGGCACGCAGGATTGCCAGCGGCGATATCTCTGCAGAACAACTCATGCAGGCCTGCCTCGATCGTGTGGCGGAACGCGAAGGCGATGTTCGCGCCTGGGCCTATATCGACCCGGAATATGCTCTCGCTCAGGCTCGGCGTGCCGATGAAGATTTGCAAGCCGGCAGAAGCGTTGGTGCGCTTCATGGTGTTCCAGTCGGCTTGAAAGATGTCATCGATACCGCAGACATGCCGACGCAGAATGGCTCTGCGCTGTTCGAAGGGCGGCGCACCAACCACGATGCGGCCTGCGTGGCCGCGCTGCGCGCAGCCGGTGCGATCATTATGGGCAAAACCGTGACGACGGAACTTGCCAATCTCAACCCAAGCAAGACCCGCAATCCCCACAACATCGAGCACACACCTGGCGGGTCGTCGGCAGGATCGGGGGCGGGCGTTGCCGATTTTCACGTGCCACTCGCGCTTGGCACGCAGACCGGTGGATCGGTGATCCGGCCCGCCTCCTTCAATGGCGTCTACGGGCTCAAGCCAACGCTCGGCTGGATTCCACGTGGCGGCGTACTGATGCAATCACATACGCTGGACACGGTCGGTGTCTATGGCCGGTCACTCGACGACATCGCGCTGATTGGTGACGTTCTGTCTGTCCATGACCCGGAGGACCCGCACAGTTTTGCCGGCAGTCGAGCAAGCCTTCGCAACGCCTTGCAAAGTGAGCCGCCAGCGCCGCCGCGCTTCGCGTTTCTGAAAACGCCGGCGTGGGACCAGGCCGAGCCCGACGCCCAGCACGCCATCGAAAGGGTCGCAGAATCTTTGGGTGACCAATGCCGTCTGGAGGAACCTTCTTCGCCGTTTGATCAAGTCGTCGATTTCCATTCGACGATCATTGCGGTCGAAGATCTGGCTTACTATGGCAAGTTCATGGAAGAGCAGCCGGAGCGCTTGAGCGAAAACATCAAAAAACGGCTGGTTGCCGCGCAGCAGATCCGCGGCGATACCTACGTCAAGGCGCTTCTGGCCCGCGAGGCGGTTTACGCCGTTCTCGAAAAGCTGCTCAACAACTACGACGCAGTGCTGTGCCTGGCATCCGCCGGTCCCGCGCCGCGCGGCTTCGAGACGACCGGGAATGCGATCTTCAACGGGCTGTGGACCTATCTTGGGGTTCCATGCGTATCTCTGCCGCGATTGACTGTTCGAGACATGCCGATGGGCGTGCAGCTGGTCGGGATGCGAGGCGATGAAGGTCGCCTGCTTCGAACGGCACGCTGGCTCGACAACAGGCTCATGTAGCCCGCAACTTGATTGCCAGGACCGAGCCGCAGCCTTGAATTGCCATCTGCGACCAACAGAATCGAAAGCCATTTCCCAAGATGATTGAAACGAAGAACCTCGGCTCTCTGTTCGATCCCAGTTTCAGCAATGACATCGCATTGGTTGACTGCCGTGATTGGGACAATCCGCGCGAGTTTACCCATCAGCAGATCGAGGACGCCGCCAACGCCTGTGCGCGTGGCCTGTTGAAGCGCGGCTTACAGCCAGGCGCATCGATAGCGTTGCTGTCGGCCAATCGTGCTGAGTTCCTAACCGCCTATCTAGGCATCCTTCGCGCCGGCATGACTGCGGTTCCATTCAATTACAAGTTCCCGCCCGAGACAATCGACTTCATTCTCAATGACGCCGGCATCAGCCATATCCTGTGCGACGGACCACGTCATGGTGCGTTGTCGACTGCCATTGCCGTGACGAACTTTGACGACAATGGGCCAGATGGCTTTGCGGCACTGCTCGATCCGGGACCTTTCGAGACGGTCGTGCCAGCCGACAATGATGTCGCGATGGTGCTCTACACTTCCGGATCGACCGGTCGCCCGAAAGGCGTACCCTTAACGCATAAAGGCCATATGTGGGCACTTCGCAGGCGCATCGCCGGCGCCGGGCCGGACAACCATACTATTCTCATCGCTGCGCCCATGTATCACATGAATGCACTGTGCGTGTCTCTCTACGCGATCTCATGCCCGGCACGCGCCGTTGTGCTGCCCGAGTTCAATGCCAAGCGGTACTTGGAGGCCATTGAACGCTTCAATTGTACCTGGATCACTTCGGTACCGACGATGCTGGCGATGTGTTTTGCCGAACCGGAAACGCTCGCCAAGACCGATGTGAGCAGCGTGCGCAACGTGCGAATGGGATCCGCGCCGATCTCACCGAAGCTCTGGGCCCAGGTCGAAACGACTTTCAAAGGTGCCAGCGTTATGAACGGTTACGGCACGACGGAGGCGGGCCCGATCGTCTTTGGTCCACAACCGGGCCGATCGATGCCTTCCCTATCGGTCGGCTTCCCGGCAAAAGAAGTCGACATCAAGCTCATCGATGAAGCCGGCAACGAGGCAGAACAGGGCGTTCTATGGCATCGCACGCCAGCGACGATGACCGGTTACCTCAATCTTCCGGACAAAACGAAAGAAGTTCTCACCGAAGACGGCTGGTACATCTCCGGAGACGTGTTTCGGAAAGACGAGCAGGGTGCCTACTTCTTCGTCGGTCGCGCAGACGACATGTTCGTGTGTGGTGGCGAGAACATTTATCCTGGCGAAGTTGAAGCCGTGCTTGTCGGCCATCCCCAAATCGTGCAGGCATGCGTCGTGCCCGTACCCGATGAGATCAAGGGCGAGAAGCCAGTTGCATTTGTGGTCGCCGACTCGCGGGCCAACCTGAACGAAGCTGACGTGAAGACCCATGCTCTAGCCAATGCACCCGCCTATCAGCATCCCCGCATGGTGATATTTCTCGACAGCCTGCCGCTCGCCGGTCCGGGCAAGATCGATCGTAACGGGCTGACCTTGCGCGCGGCCGAAATTTGGGATCAGTTAGGCGCGGACCAGCGCGCCGCAGATCCTTGAACAAGCGAGCGCGCCCAACATTGGCAAAAGAGCAACTGGGCAACGGTACATACCTGTCCTGGCATGGAGCACCCAAGTGAAAGCAGCAGTCATTCAACAACATGGCGGACCGGGAACGATCGCCATCGAGTCAGGCTTCGAGGACCCCAAGCCAGGCGCTGAAGATGTCGTCATAAAGGTCGGCGCAACGTCGCTCAACTATCACGATGTGTTCACCCGCAACGGCATGCCGGGCATCAAGGTTCCAATGCCCTGCATCATGGGCCTGGATTTTGCCGGGGAGATTGTCGAGGTCGGCAGCGACGTGAAAGACTGGAAAGTCGGACAGCGTGTTCTCATCGACCCGGTCGATCGCGTCGGACCCGGAGGCCTGATCGGCGAAATGTGGCACGGCGGTCTAGCCGAATTCTGCAAGGTGCCAACACATCACCTCGTCAACTTGCCCGATAGCGTTTCATACGAAGATGCATCCTGCCTGCCGGTTGCCTATGGCACGGCCCTGCGCATGATGTACACGATCGGCGATGTGCAAGCCGGCGAAAAGGTCCTCGTGCTAGGTGCCTCCGGCGGGGTCGGCACATGCAGTGTGCTGCTTGCCAAGGCACGGGGCTGCGAGGTCATTGCCTGCGCTTCGTCGGAGTCAAAGCTCGATCGGCTGAAGGAAATGGGCGCTGACCATGGCATCAACTACATGGAAGAGGATTTCATGAAGTGGGTCTGGACCCAGTTCGGTAAACCTCACCGCCGGCAGTGGGAAAAGGGTGTCGATGTCGTCGTCAATTTCACGGGCGGCGATACCTGGGTGCCGTCGTTGAGAGTTCTGCACAGGGGTGGACGCATCCTGACGTGCGGTGCGACGGCCGGCTTCGATCCGAAGGAAGACCTGCGGTTCATCTGGTCGTACGAGCTCAAGGTCCTCGGTGCAAATGGCTGGATGCGTGATGATCTTGAAACGCTCACCAGCATGGTTTCCGACGGCAGCCTGAAGCCGATCATAGACAAGGTCGTGCCTCTCGAAGAAGTCAACGAAGCGTTCCGCTTGCTGGAAGACCGCGAAGTATTTGGGAAGGTGGTGCTGACGCCATGAGTACGGACAACAACGCCCAGCAGGAGAAGCCTCGCCTGGATGCCGCCGGTCTCGCCGAGATTTTCGAGCGCTCACCGTTCATTCGTACACTCGGTCTGGAAGTTGTGGCACTCGACTACGATGCGGCCGAATTAACGGTTCGCATGCCGCTTGCTGCTCACTTCGAACGTCGCGAAGGCACCAAGCAGTTCCACGGCGGCGTTCTCGCCGCCTTGATCGATACGGTAGGAGACTTCGCACTCGGCATGTTGCTCGGTGGCGGTATCCCGACCATGAACCTTCGCGTCGATTATCTCAAACCGGCGATTGGTGACAGTGTCACGGCGATCGCCAAGGTTCGCCGCCGAGGGCGCTCTGCCGCCGTCATCGATATAGATGTCATGGACGAGAAAAACGCTCTCGTCGCTATTGGACGCGGTACCTATGTTCCGGTAACGGGCTGATCTGCCAACACTGAACACAGTCGCCAAAGTTGGCGAGGCCTGTAATCGCAGGCCTCGACCGACCAGATGTGGTCACGCCGATGCAAAGCGTGCGTGAGTTGCTTCGAAACAGGCGAAACGGCCGCAGGATCGAAAAGCGACCGTAACAATCCAGATATTGTTCATCCATCAAACAGAATAATTTCAGCTTCGCGTGCTAACCTTCATCCTGGTAGGTCTGAGGTGACGATCCATACTGATCGTCTTAGCGGCCATATCGTTTCGTCCGAGCCATTGCGCGCGCGAAACGGCCTTGACTGCATCACAGTGCTCACCGGCGGGAAAGCGGACATTATCGACCGACCCAAGTGGCTTGCATCATGCGAGCCAGCCAACTTTTTTTTATTGATTGAAGACATCCCCATGCCACGTAAAACCAACCGAAGAAAAGCAAAGTCGATCATCGGCCAGATAGCCGGACGCACGATCCGGATAACGGACAATCGCCGCAGCGTTCTGGACCTTCTTTCAGCGTGCGGAAAGTTGACCCGTTCGCAGATTACGAGCGCCTTGCCGGAACGTGCCAACGGCATCTCTCAGACGTTGTCAGACTTGCGCGCGTTCGGCTTTGTCGAACACCATCGTAACGGTTGCCCACAACAGCACAAATGGAGCATCACCGATCGAGGCCGCGCCGTCATCGCAAACAACCAGAGCATTGTAAGACGTGCGTTCCGCGATAGCTAACCGTTCATCGCGCGCAAGACGACAGAGCAGCCGATCAAGCCATCGATCATGTATGGTTCCGCGCTCCGGTGTCGTCTGCCCGGCGCACGCGCTGTCAAACCGCTTGGGCTGGATTTCCCTGCCAATAAGAGGTTTTTTTCATAATTGCGCCCTTCATCAAGAACGCATCAGGTGCCAATACGGAATTCGCACCCATATTCACCCCATAGTGGACGAAGCCCGCCGGCCCGACCGTGCAGCCATCTTCGATGGAAATACGGCCAGACTTGTAGAGTCCATCTTCCAGCGAATGGCCCTGAATTGAACTGCCGACGTTGATGCAGCAATTGTCGCCAATTTCAACCAGCAGTTTTTCAGAGATGCCCGCCCCGCCCTCAAACACCTTGCGCCCGATGGTCAGACCGATCAGTCGCAACAACATCGGCCGGAACGGCGTACCCGTGAATGCATGCTTCAGAACCGTCTCACTGAGCTTCCAATGTCGTTCCACCCACCAGAAATATGGATCATGAATCGTACATTTGTGTGCACGCATGCGGAAGCCAGCAATGCTGAGGCGCTCAACCAGAACCGCGTGGGTGACGACCCAAGCCGGCGCAAGTGCGGCGCCCAACGCAAACGACCAGCCACCGAGTAAGCCGTAAGACGCTGCCGTTGCCGCAGCGATAAGCATCAGGCCGAACAACAGCGCCCATTGCGTCAGCAGATGGAACCCTGCTGTCCGCAGGTTAAACGCGTTCTTTGCAGCAAGCCGCGATCGTTCTTCCGCTGTCGTTGGCACGGGATTGAAGCGTTTGCCATTGACAACTTCGCGCGGAATCTCGAACGCAGGAGACCCGAGCAAGCCGACGTTTTCGCGTACGTCACCATCCACCGGCACCATCGTCTTCGTACCAACGAGACAGTTATTGCCGAGCCGCGACTGCGCTGAAATGGCGACCGTATTGCCAACGAAGCAGTCTGCACCCACTCGGCTCTGCGCAATCCGGAAAGTGCCGCTGCCGACCTCGAAATTGATAAACGTTACGCCATCCGAGATCATCGAACCTGAACCGATCTCAACATCGCAGGGTGAATCATAGGCCATCCAGATTCCGAAGTTCGAGCCGGTTTGCTTGACGTTGGGCTGGCGCACGCCAAGCCATTTGAGGTAGTGCACGATCGCAGAACTGTCGCCGAACAGCTGCTGGAACATCACCGAGCGTCCGAGCAAGCCAACCAGTTGCGCCAGAAAGTGCCGAAAGCCGTAGAGTGGATATACCTTCCCTGGAACCAGCATCAGCCGCAGCAACCGAGGCGCGGTGACGTGCAGCAAGAACGCGCCGAGATAGAAACTGATGAACACAGCCAGTGAGGCTCCGAGCACCTGTACGAATGAGAAGGTGAGGCCACCTTCCGTACCGGTGCTCCCAGTCGCGACGGCCGCTGCCGCCATTGCAAGAAATGCGGTACTTCCAGCCACGACGACGAGCAGCCTGGCCGTCGCATACAGCGTGCGCCGCAGTCGCGAGCTTTCGTGATGGGGAAGATGGCGGAACTCCGTGTCCGTCTCGCGCGCCGGCGAGCCATGCCAGCGCTCGCCGGCAGGGATCGATTGCCCTGCGAGCAGTGTCGAAGCGTGCCCGAGCTGGCCTTCATCGCCGATCGTCGTGTTGATATCGACGAGTGACACCTCACCGACCAGTGCGTGGCGACCGATGTCAATCGGACCAATCTCGATGTAGCCGTTCTCGGCGCGGTAACCCGTCAAGAAAGACGCCTTGCGAAGCACTGCATGGTCCCCGATGCACAACAAATCTGTCGCGACTGGAATTCGGTCTGCGAGAATCAGCGCACCATCACCGATCTTCGCGCCGAGCAATCTGAGGTAGAGGTTGAACAGTGCCGTCCCGCGAAATGCCAACCAGGGACTGACTGTCGTCATTTGCTGAACGGCCCAGAAGCGGAAATAGTCCGTGCTCCAGATCGCAATCCGACCCGGTCGCCAACGCCCGATGATCAGCCATTTTGCTGCGATAGGCAGCGCCATGGCAAACAGCAGGCTCGCCGAACCAAACACGCCCGCCCGGCCAACGATGCCGGCCGGATCGCCGGCCTGGCTCACCCACCACACGCCAAGCGCGATCAGCGCGATATTGAAAGCGTATTGGCTGGCATAGAAGGCCGCCTGCAAGACGCCGCACATGAAGTGCTCAAAATCGCTTGCCACATGAGCAGGTTCGACCACACGGCCCGTATCAGCAAAATCGTCGCGTCGTGCGTCAATTTCCTGGGCCAGCAACGCCACGCTGGGGGCCAGGTATACGTCCGAAATAGCCGCCTTGCTGTCCGGCATGCGCGTTGCGAGGGCGGCGACAAACTGCGCCATGAGCAGTGAATGGCCTCCGAGATCATCGAAAAAGTGATCTTCGACAGATACCGCACTGAGCTTCATCGTCTGCGCGAGACATTCCGCGACGACTGTCTCGGTGTGCGTGCGCGGCTCGACGAATAACTGGGACCGCGACACCAGCCGCGGACCGTTGGGCGTTGGCAGCGCTTTGCGATCGGCCTTGTGACTGGCCAGCAATGGCATCTCGTCGAGTTCTTCGACGTAGGCAGGCACCATGTACCCCGGCAGGCGGCTACGCAGAATTTGGACCAGCTGCTCTTGGCTAAGGCTCACATTGGCATCGAAACGCGTGTAGTACGCCGCCAATTCCACCAGTCCCGGTTCTGCCTCATAGGTCGTGACGACCGCCTGGGAGATGCCTTCCACCTCGAGCAATACATTCTCGATCTCCGCAAGTTCAATCCGGTAGCCTCGGATCTTCACTTGCGTGTCGATGCGCCCGAGATACTCGATCTCTCCGTCATCGTTGATCCGCCCGAGATCGCCGGTCCGATAAAGCCGCCGCGATGGGTTGTTCGCCAGGTGCAGAAAGTCCGGGACGAACGTCCTGGCCGTCAGCTCAGGGCGATTGACATAACCCTGTGCCAACCCGATTCCGGCAATTGCGATTTCGCCGACCGCTCCGTCTCCTGCCAAGGCATCGCGCGCGGTATCCAGAATGGCGACCGTGTAGGTTGGCAGCGGCACACCGATCGTTACCGGTTTACCTGGTTCAACCTCCGTCCAAGTTGCCGTTACCGTCGCCTCTGTCGGACCATAGGCGTTGAGCATCCTGCGGCCCGGGCGGTGCCAGCGTGCCACGATGTCTGGCGGGCATGCCTCACCGGATACAAGAAGCAGGCGCAAGGTGGACAGTGCGTCCTCCATCGTCGCCAACAGGGTTGGCACGCAGCACATCGCCGTGATCTGCTTCTCAGCGAGGAATGCGCCCAGCTCTTCGCCGACCATCTGCCTGTCTGCCGGCGACGGGACGAGCGTCGCGCCTGAGATCAACGGGACCCACAGCTCTTCGACGGAGAAGTCGAACGCTAGCGTCATGCCCTGATATACACGGTCGTCCGGCGAGTAACCGTAGACCTCAGCCGCGACGGAGACGAAATTGCATATGCTGGAATGATTGACCGCTACGCCTTTTGGTCGCCCAGTAGAACCGGACGTATAGATAATGTAACACAGCGCATCGCTCGGCCGCTCGCTCAGGGCGACATCGAGCGGCGCTCCGAGATGCTCATCGGCTGCCTGTGACGCCACATCCAACTCGTAGATCGGCAGGCCCACACCCGCGACCAATGCCCGGGCCGCTTGCGTTGTCACAAAAGCTTTGATGCCGGCGTCTCCGGCGATGTAGGCAATTCGGTCGCTGGGGAATTTCGTGTCGAGCGGCACGTAGGCGGCATCGATTTTAAGAACTGCCAGAAGGGCAACATAAGAGGCAACGGAACGGTCGACAATGAGCCCTATACGATCTCCGGCACCGAACCCTTCGCTGAGAAGGAAGCGCGCCATCTGGTTGGCACGCCGGTCGAGTTCCGCGAAGCTGATGCACTCGTCATCGACGTCGAGCGCGGTTAAGTCGCCTTCCCGCGCGCAACGCCGCTCGAACAACTTCTGCAGCCGGTCGCCGGGCTGCCATCGGACCTCCTGATCATACCCTTCGGCAATCAGGATCTCGCTTGTGGCAGTGCCCAGTTCAACGGACCGCGC
This sequence comes from Hyphomicrobiaceae bacterium, assembly GCA_051010015.1. Classification (GTDB taxonomy): domain Bacteria; phylum Pseudomonadota; class Alphaproteobacteria; order Rhizobiales; family Hyphomicrobiaceae; genus CAJQQK01. The sequence continues at coordinate 12,036 of JBPCVZ010000368.1, read as the reverse complement.
GGAAGACGGTCGGATGATTGCCTGAATATCACTCATCGCAGGCGAACTACTCGGCCGCTGTCAGGGAAGCGGACGCACCTCGTGACTTCATCACCGCCGCGATGGCAAGCTCTATGCCATCAAGTCCCCGCATCAGTTCCTCGTCGCTGATGATCAAAGGCGGCAGAAATTTCAGAACCTGATCGCTTGAACCCGTTGTTTCGGCAATCACACCGTACCGGAATGCTTCCTGGGAAACCTCCCCGGCAATTGCGGCATCATTCCAACCGATACCCAGCAGCATGCCACGGCCGCGCACATGTGCCCCTTCGTAAGGGTGTCGTGCCACGATCGCACCAAGTCGTTCTTGCATATGTCGGCCCCGGCGCCGGATCGATTCGCCGAATGCCGGATCGCGCCAGAACTGCAAGGCAGCCGTTGCGGCGACGAAGGCGAGATTATGCCCACGGAACGTTCCGTTATGCTCGCCCGGTGCGAGCACGTCGAGAGCGGGCCGAAAGAGGACGAGCGCCATCGGCAGACCCATGCCGCCAATCGCCTTGGAAAGACAAATGATGTCGGGCGTAAAGCCCATGCTCTCGAAACTGAAGAAAGTACCGGTCCGCCCGCATCCCGTCTGGATGTCATCGACAATCAGCAGGGCTCCATGCTTGGCCGCAATAGACGCGATCGCGCGTAGCCATTCCGCCGAGGCCGCGTTGAGACCGCCTTCAGCCTGAACTGTCTCGACAATGATGGCGGCTGGTGCATCGATCCCGCCCCCGTCATCGGATAGCATTTGATCGAGCAGCGCGGCGCTGTCGAGGCCGTTCGCGTAGCCCTCGTATGGCATTCGTGTGACGCCCGAGAGGGTGACACCGGCGCCTTCCCGCTTCCGGCGCGTCGCCGAGGCTGCCAGTGCACCCGCGGTCATGCCGTGAAAGCCATTGGTGAAGGCAATGATGTTCTGCCGTCCTGTCGCGCGCCTTGCGATCTTCATCGCCGTTTCAACGGCATTGGTGCCGGTCGGAGCCGGGAATGTGACCTTGTAGTCCAAGCCGCGCGGCTCGAGGATCACCTCGTTCAGCACTTCGATGAAAGACCTTTTGGCAACCGTGTACATGTCGAGCGCATGAATAACACCATCGCGCGCCAGGTATTCCATTACGGCAGTTTTGATCGACGGATTATTGTGACCGTAGTTGAGCGTTCCGGCACCGGCCAGAAAATCCGTAAAATGGTTCCCGTCCTCGTCCTTTAACGTCGCTCCTAAACCACTTTCGAAAACAGCCGGAAAACTGCGACAATAACTCCTGACCTGGGCCTCGTGCTTTTCGAATGCTTGCACTTTCATACGCTATCATGTCCTTCGCAGGTCGTGTCAGATCGCATCAAATCGCGACTTACAATCCACACCATCGTTTCGGAGATCAGATCTCTTGCGCGGCAATTCAAGTTTTATACCATCGTATTGCCGATCTATTCTATTACACTACATGAAGGACATCGCGACACACTTCTGTGTGACGGTTCGGCCATCCGTGCCATGTTGCCACATATCGGAAACGAAGCACTTTCAGGTCCTCGAACGCCCAAACGATTTCGAAGACGGTGCCGCGCACTGAAGTAGAGCATCCTCTTAAAACCGCGCTACCCGATAAGCTCAGGTAATGGAGCCATGTATACTTCGTCATGATGCGGGAACGAAAAGTACACAGGCACAATAGTTAACATTGACCATTCCCATAAACGCCTACGAGCGGTTTTCAGATCACGCGACGCGGATGTAATACTTCGAACTGATCAATCCGATAAAACTCGGATCACCAAAAACTGCTCTGATTGAGCACATCATGGCTTGAGCAATGCCGAAACCGGGGCTGAGCGCCTGCCTTGTCGGACAGCCCCCTGCGCGACCCTGTGCCTAGGTCCGTGTTGGTCGGCAACGTTGTAGAATGCCCGTCAACCCGCGTCGTGGAGGGGCAAATTGGACAGGAACTTGCACTGTCGGAGATTGATGCGAGTTTTCCGCGTGCGCCGGTTAACTATTGAAATATAATTTTAATTTCGGCACAGTCGCCGCGTTGTATCCCAGTTGCTTTCGTTTCGGTGGAGTCTTGCGTATGACGCGCGACAAACTGTTGGTCGTAGGTGCGGGGCCCGTCGGGCTCGCGATGGCTGATGCACTCAAGCAAGACGGTATGGCCTACGATCACGTCGATGCCAATTCGGGTATCGGCGGTAATTGGCATGATGGTGTCTTCGACAATACACATATCGTCTCGTCCAAATCGACGACTGCCTACAGCGACTATCCAATGCCGGCCGACTATCCGGATTTCCCGAGTGCGAGGCAGATGCTCGCTTATCTGAAGCGCTATGCGCTCGATCGCGGGCTGACCGGCACAATCGAATTGGAGAAGCGTGTCGCGCGACTGAACGCCAACAGAGACGACAGTTGGCAAGTTGTATTCGCCGATGGCGAGCGCCGAACATATAAGGGCGTCATCGTGTGCAACGGGCACCATTGGGCCAAACGATACCCGGACATTCCAGGCGAATTCTCCGGCGAATACATCCATTCGAAGGACTATCACCGCGCCGATCAACTTGCCGGCAAGCGGGTTCTGGTGATCGGCGCCGGCAATTCAGCGCACGACATTGCCTGCGATGCGGCCCGGATTGGCGCATCATGTGACCTGAGCCTGCGCTCCGGTTACTGGTTTATGCCGAAGACCGCATTCGGGCGACCGCTGACCGACCTGCCGATATGGTGGCTGCCGGTTCCGCTCCAACGCCTCGTCCTACGCGGGATCATAAGGGTGATGATCGGCGATTATCGCCGCTACGGCCTGAAAAGGCCCAATCACAAAATCTTCGACCGCCATCCGACGTACGGGACCGATCTGCTCAACTATCTCCGACTTGGTCTCGTCCGCCCTTTGGGGGAAGTCGCGAGCTTCGAGGGTGACAATGTTCAGTTCAAAGACGGTACTGTCGCGAAGTACGACATTGTCGTCGCGGCAACCGGCTTCGACTACAGCTTTCCGTTCTTACCCGAAGGCCTTATCGACGTACAGAACGATGTCGTGCAGGTCTATGGTGGTGCCTTTCCCGACAAAGTGAAAAACCTTTACATCGTCGGCGCATCGCAAGCTCGCGGCGGTTTCGGCCGGCTCATCACGCCCGCCGCCAAGCTCTATGCGAAGATGATGAAGCTTCAGGACGAGATGACGTTTCCGATCGGCGCCGTGCTCAAGTGGCGAAATAATCCAATCCCGAAAACGCACCTTCTTGATACCGAGAGCACGCGCCGGCGGATCGCGATCTCGCATTGGCTGCTGCGTCTCTTGAAGCTGCAGGACAAGCGCATGGCCAAGAAGGTTGAGCGGGAGTTCTGGCAACCTGCTGCGGCAGACGAAGACGCCTCGGCCGTCGGCGCCTCAGCCTCGGGCACGGAAAAGAACATTGCGCGCAGCTAGAGCACGACCGCCTGCCGGCTGGGCCGGCATCAGAGCTTTTGTTTGATTTCTTCGATCTTTCGCGTCTGCCACTGCCGGATGAAGTCGGGCTTCTCCCCGAAGACGATCAGGCCATGGCCGAGAACGCCGGCGCCCCATCCAAGGAACGGCCACTGCACCCACCAGCCATTGCCGGCAAGCAGGTTTACGGCCAGCAGAACGGTCATGACGACGGCAAATACCGCAAAATGAATGTAGAACCCGGTAATGGCCTCGACACGGCGCTTCGCGAGCGCAAGCTTTTCATGTTCTTTCATCTTGTAACCTCTTGCTCATTCCCCGCGAGACGTGTTCCGCGCAGTGGAAACGGCCAAGCACTGTCTCGCGAGGCGCATCCGCTACGCATTGCTCTACATCAAATCTGCCCGCGCAATGGAACTTGAGCGCCTTCCGGTTAACGATCCGAACTGGATTTCCAGGCCGACCGACGTCTAGTCTCAGCCTTAATGGTCGGAAACGATCTCTAGCGCGAACAGTTCACCGTACTCCTGGCAGACCGTCCGCATTTCGCGATGGCGGGCATCGCGGTGGCGAATAGCCAAGGCTAGTGCATTGCGCCCTTTGACGTCGTAAAACACTCTCGAAGGCTGAAGATAGATCCGCCGAGCCAAGCACGGATTCCTCAAGACGGGAGCAAGACATGAACTCAACATTGGAAACGCAGGTGTCGTCGGCCGACGTCACGCACAAAAAGATGCTCATCGATGGCGAGTGGATGGACGCGATCTCGGGCGAGCGGTTCAATGTCGACAGTCCCGCCAACCTGTCAACGCTCGCCACGGTACCGCGAGCCGCGAAAGCTGACGTTGAACTCGCCGTCAGTGCGGCCGCCAAGGCCTTCCCGGCCTGGGCGGGCGTGGCACCGCGCGAACGCGGGCGACTGCTGCAAAAGATTGCAGATCGGCTCGAATCACGCCTGGGCGAACTGGAAGTCACGCTTGCCAGCGAGACGGGCAACGCGCTGCGCACCCAGGCACGCCCGGAATCGAATGGCGTTGTTGACGTGATCCGCTATTTCGGCGGGCTGGCAAGCGAACTCAAGGGCGAGACAATCCCGTTCGGAGACCATGTTCTGAGCTACACGCGGCGTGAGCCGATTGGTGTTGTCGGCGCGATCATTCCGTGGAATGCGCCTGTCTTGCTCGCGGCATTGAAGATTGCGCCCGCCGTGTGCGCTGGCAACACCGTGGTACTCAAAGCGGCCGAGGATGCACCACTTGCCGTGCTCTTGCTTGCCGAGGTGTGCAGCGAATTCCTGCCGAATGGCGTCCTCAATGTGGTCACCGGGTTCGGGCATGAAGCCGGCGCCGCGCTGTCGGCGGATCCGCGTGTGCGCAAGATGTCGTTCACGGGTTCGACAGAAGTCGGTAAGATCGTCATGCGGGAGGCGGCCAATCGCATCGTCCCGGTGTCGCTGGAACTTGGCGGCAAAAGCCCGTCGATCGTCTATCCTGATGCCAATGAGGACTGGGTCGTCGATGGCATCGTCTCAGCGATGCGCTTTACTCGTCAAAGCCAGTCCTGCACCGCGGGCTCGCGGCTATTTCTACACGCAGACATCTTCGACAGCTTCCTAGACAAGCTTAAGCAGAAAGTCACCGCCTTGAAAATCGGTGATCCGCTCGATGAGACGAATGACATCGGCGCTATCATTAACGAGAAGCAGTTCAAGAAGGTCTGCGGCTACGTTGATGAAGGCCTCGGCAATTCGGACGCCGAGCTTGTCTTCGGTGGCGCGCCGCCCAAAGAGGGGCCCTTGTCCAAAGGTTATTTCGCGGTTCCGACGGTGTTCGCCAAGAAGGACAACAAGTGGCGTCTTGCCAGCGAAGAAATCTTCGGACCTGTGCTGGTTGCCGTACGTTGGACCGAAGAGGCCGAAGCAATCCAGATGGCCAATGACAGCCACTACGGACTGGCAGCGTATGTGTGGACACACGATATCGGGCGCGCCTTGCGCGCCGCCCACGCGATCGAAGCCGGTTGGGTTCAGGTCAACCAGGGCCTGGGCCAGTCGCCGGGCCATTCTTATGGTGGCGTGAAACAATCCGGCATTGGCCGCGAGTTTTCACTCGAAGGCATGCTGGATAGCTACACTGAGCGCAAGAACATCACAGTGAACCTCACCACCAGTTCCTCGCACTTTTAGAGCGCCGAGAAGCACTACGGCGCCTGCATCCACGGCGGACAAATTGGCTGCAGACCGGCAGAACGGCAGCGCGTTCGACCCAGATTGACCCTGGAATCGGGAGATCCTCGCATGGATACAGGAGCCAAGATCTCACTTTGGGATGCCTCCGCCGCAGAAGAAGACTATCTGTCGGAGATGGACGGAGACATCACCACTGAACTCGCAATTGTCGGAGGCGGGTTCACAGGCCTTTCGACGGCACTGCACGCTGCGGAGAAAGGTGTTGAAGCCCATGTCCTCGAGGCGCGAAAGATCGGATATGGCGGATCTGGGCGGAACGTCGGCTTGGTAAATGCCGGGCTCTGGCTACCACCGCAGGATGTGCGGGATCAACTTGGCGACGCGCGCGGCTCCGCCTTCATCAAACTGCTCGGTGATGCGCCCGAGTACGTGTTCTCCTTGATCGAAAAGCATCAGATCCGTTGCGAGGCAACGCGCAACGGCACCATTCATGCCGCCCATTCGCCAAAGGGATTTGATGATCTCGCCCGGCGTGCCGAGGAATGGCATCGCCTTGGTGCCCCCGTTGACCTGCTCACCAAAGAACAAGCGGCAGACAAAATCGGCACCGAGAAGTTTCACGGCGGGCTGCTCGACCATCGCGCCGGTACGATCAATCCCATGGGCTATGTCCGCGGCCTCGCGCGGGCCGCTCGCGGCGCCGGCGCCTCGATCAGCACCGGTGTCACCGTTCAAGGTCTCAAGCGCCATGACGACCGCTGGATGTTGAAGACGACACGCGGCACGGTGCACGCCAAGCATGTCGTGCTTGGCACCAACGCCTATTCCGACGACTTGTGGCCGGGCCTCAAGGACACCTTCACGATGATCCACTATTTCCAGCTGGCAACCGAAGCGCTCGGCGATCGCGCAGCACACATCCTCAAAGAGCGCCAAGGCCTATGGGACACCGGATCGATCATGTTCTCGCTACGCCGCGACGCCTTTGGCCGAATTGCGATCGGTTCGATGGGTACCGTCGTCGGCGGTATGAGCGGTCTGTCCAAACGCTGGGCATCTCGCATGTTGCGCCGGCTGTTCCCCGAACTTGGTACAGTGAAATTCGAAACTGCATGGCATGGCCAGATCGCCATGACCCCCGATCATCTCCCGCGGATTCACCGCCTTGCGGAAGGCCTCTATACGCCAATCGGCTACAACGGCCGCGGCATCACCCCGGGCACCATGTTCGGCAAGGCGATGGCGGGGCTGCTGACCGGCGACCGCGAAGAGAACCTTCCTTTGCCGGTTACAGACCTGAAGGTCGTCCCGAACCGCAAGGTGATGTCGCGTCTTTACCAGACCGCTTTCACGATGAACCAATTGATCAAGAGCGTTTGATGACAGCAACTTGATCACGCGTGCGCAGGTTCCGCGACCGGGTTCTGTCGCGGCCCTCTCCGCTCAGTTGACGTTGGCCTCCGTTGTTTCGGGACGTCGGTTTGAACTCACAATGCTCTCACTGAGCTTTGCCGGAAGGTTTTCGGCAAGCCGCCCTGTGCAGAAATCAATGCGAGGGAAATGCTATACTTTGTGCAGACAAGCAGCGATTTGCCGTCGTAGGATACCGCACGATCGAGAGAGCCTCGTTGGTCGACCGCCACGCTCAATCATTGGAGTGACATCACTGTGCGCTGCCATTGGATCGCGCATTGCGCCGGAGAGAACAAAGCACCGAGGAGGCACCGTTGAAAGCGGTTCGCTGGTCACTCATTCTTCTTTGCGGCGCGATGCTGGTCGTGGCACTCAATGTACCGCGCTCTCAAGCGAACGGCGACACGGTCGACTTGGCGCTCGTCCTGGCCGTGGATACATCGCGCAGCGTCAACGATGAAGAATACCAGTTGCAGCGCGGTGGGCTTGCCTACGCCATCCGCCATCCAGAGGTCGTTGCCGCCATCAAGAGCGGTCGGCTGAAGAAGATTGCCGTAACGGTCGTGCAATGGACGGACTTCCAGGCGCAGGTCGTGATTGTGCCCTGGACGACAATCAGCGATGCCCGCAGCGCCGAGCGCTTTTCGAGGCGGATCGAGACGATGACCCGGTTTTATGGCGGTCATGGCACGCACATTTCCGGCGTCATTTCGTTCGGCACCTGGCTGCTTGGCGAAACTCCGTTCGTTGCTACTCGGAAAGTCATCGATATATCAGGCGACGGTCGCGACAATGTCACCAATGCACATGGCGAGAGCCGCGACGCGGCCGTCGCCGCAGGCATTACGATCAATGGTCTGGCAATTGAAAATGAGGAGAAAGACCTGCGCCACTACTACAGAGCATTCGTCATTGGTGGGCCCGGCGCGTTCGTGTTGCGCACCCAGCGCTACGAAGATTTCGGCACCGCCATGCAGAAAAAGCTTGTTCGTGAGATTTCGCCCAAATTCCTGACACTCACACCCAAGCCGTACGATGCAGGCTGACGCGATCGTCCGGCGACGCTCCGTGGTTTGCAGTAGACCCGTCGGTTTTCCTCAGGCATCCGACAGCAGGGCGCGGACAGCATCGCGCAGGACCGCTTCGTCTGCCGGCGACTGAACCGGATTGCCGGCGCGATGCCCCCAATTCGACTCGATCAATCGCAGCTCCGCATTCCGCATCATACCCGTTTCGAGTTCGCTGTCCGTCGCGGTGAAATAGAGGTCGGTGCTCGACGGCATGATCAGCGTGCGTGCGGTGATGGATTGGAGCGCTCGTGCCAGATCTCCCGAATAGATCGGGTTGTCCGATATGTCTGACTTCATCCACGTATCGATCATCGAAAGTAGGTCAATCGCATCGCGGCGCAGGAAATTGCCCTCCCAGCCGCGTACAAGAAAGTCCTCGAGAGACGCGAAACCGGCGTCCTTCCACATGCGCTCGCGGTAGAAGGCCTGGCTCAGCGCCCATCCGGCATAAATGCGCGCGAATGCGCGAAGCGCTCGCACCGGACGCTCGACGAAGCACCCGCCTTGCCAGGAGGCATCCGCGGTGAGCACCGCGCGAATCCCTTCGAGAAACACGAGATTATGCTGGCTGGTGCGGGCAGATGTGCAAACCGCACATACCCTGGCGACTCGTTCGGGAAAGATCGCCCCCCAATGCAGCGCCTGCTGGCCGCCCATCGACCAACCGTAAACCAGCGCGAGTTCCGTTACGCCGAACTGCTCGCGCAATAGTTTGTCTTGCGCATGGACGTTGTCCCAATGGGTGAACGTCGGCCGGCGCCCCGCCCCGAAAGGTTCGACCAGATTGCTCGGCGAGGTCGACAACCCATTGCCGAACTGATTGGGAATGACGATGAAATACCGCTCCGAATCAAGCACCCGGTCTGGTCCGACCAGCCAGTCTATATCGGAATGATGTGCGCCGTAGGACGTCGGATACAGAATGACATTCGACTTGTCGGGTGCCAGTGTGCCGTAGGTCTTGTAAGCCACGTGAGCAGCCGGGAGTGTCAGGCCACATTGCAGTTGCCATTGCCCGAGTTCAAACGTTTCATAATTCGACATCTCATACCGTCCGTCCTTGCGGCCCTGAAAGGGTACCCCAAGAGCGGTCCGTCATCGCCCTTGATCCTTGCAATCTGCATTGACGCTCCCATCAAGCACGCTGTGCGAAGCCGGGCAACTGCCGACCGGTGATGCGCGCAGGTGCCCAAAATCCATAGCCGGTGTGATATCGACCACTGAGTTCGGGATCGAAGCTGGAATTCACTGATCTGAATGTATGTAATGCCCTGGATGTGCATAATGAAAGCGACCCGACATGCAGGAAATCTCACGAACTGCCGTCACAGCTTTATTCGTGCCGGACGAAAAATGTTTAACGCTCGATTCTAGGACACAGCGATGACCGCCGCCGACCTGATAATTCGCAATGCAGTGCTGATCGACGGTACGGGCGCGCCACGCCGATCGGCGGATGTCGCCATTACCGATGACCGCATCAGCGCCGTCGATGACACGCTTGACCTTAACGCATCCGAAGAAGTCGATGCGAAGGGACTCATCCTCGCTCCGGGCTTCATCGACGCGCACACCCATGATGACCGCATCGTGCTGGTCGACCCTGCGATGAGCTGCAAGATCAGCCAGGGCGTAACGACAGTCGTGACCGGAAATTGCGGCATCTCGATCGCGCCGGTCAGCATCGACCGGTGCCCACCCGCACCGCTAGACTTGATCGGCAAACTGCCTGAGCAGTTCTTCGCGTCGTTTTCAAGTTATTTCGATGCACTGGACACAAAGCCGCCTGCCGTCAATGTGGTCGCACAGGCCGGTCACAGTTCGCTACGCGTCATGGCGATGAGTGAACTTGATCGCCCTGCCACACCTTCGGAAATCGATGGGATGCGCGACGCCTTGCGACAGGCCCTCGCGGAAGGTGCCGCCGGCCTGTCTACCGGCCTTGCCTATCAGCCAGCTCACGCAGCACCGACAGAAGAGATCGAGGCGCTGGCGGCCGTGGCGTCCGAGTATCGCGGCTTTCACTCGACCCACATGCGCGACGAAGGCGAAGGTGTCATGACTTCACTCGCCGAGACATTCCGTATCGGTCAGACGGCACGCATTCCGGTCATCATCTCGCACCACAAGTGCTCAGGCATTCCCAATCACGGGCAGTCGCGCAACACGCTTCCGTTCATCGAAAAAGCGCGTGCCGAACAGCCCGTCGCGCTCGATTGCTATCCATATGTCGCAAGTTCGACGGTGCTTGACCCGGCCCGCGTCGCAGAGGCGTCAAAGACGGTGATTGCCTGGTCAACCAAGCGCCCCGAGCAGGCCGGAAAGGACCTGGCTGACATCGCAAAGGATTTGTCGCTCAGCATCGACGAGGCCATCGACGCGCTGCAGCCGGCCGGCGCGATCTACTTCAACATGAACGAAGAAGACGTGCGCCGCATCCTCACCTTCCCCGCCACGATGATCGGTTCCGACGGCCTGCCCCATGATGAATTCCCGCACCCGCGCCTGTGGGGTACATTCCCGCGCGTGCTTGGCCATTATTCGCGCGATGTCGGACTGTTTTCACTCGAAGAGGCCGTTCGGAAAATGACGTCTCTGACGGCCGCCGCGTTTGGCATCAAAGACCGCGGCATCATTGCCGAGGGCAGCTTTGCCGATTGTGTCCTGTTCGACGCGAAAACCGTTATCGACTCTGCCACGTTCGAGAACCCATCGGAACCGGCTGCAGGAATCGCACAGGTCTTCGTCAACGGCAAACGAGTCTGGGAAAACGGGACGGCGACCGGCGCACGTCCCGGACGCGGCTTGCGTCGCCATTCCCTGTTGCCATTGCATTTTGCTGCATAAACGCCAATACAATTTGCCATTGTCAGCGTTCTTCTCGATCCTATTGCTACTTTGCCCCGGGGAAGGTTGTGGAGTTACCGAGCAACGAAGAACTTCTCACCGCCATTCGCGGCTGGGTCGAGATTGAAAGCCAATCGGCCAACGCGGCCGGTGTCAATCGGATGATGGATGACGTTGAGAGCCTGTTTCGCGAGGCAGGCGCGAACGTAGAGCGCCTTCCAAACACCGACGGGTTCGGTGATTGTGTTTCGGTCGCATCGCCGTGGGGCGGCGATGGGCCCGGCATCCTGGTACTGAGCCATCTCGATACCGTGCACCCAACGGGTACGCTGGACATCAATCCGTTCCGCATCGAAGGCGATCGGGCCTACGGGCCAGGCAGCTATGACATGAAAGGCGGTGCCTACCTCGGGTTTGCTGCCTATCGTTCGCTGGTTCGCGAGGGCCTGCAAACACCGCTGCCGATCCGCTTTCTTTACGTCTCCGACGAAGAGGTCGGCAGCCGATCCTCGCGCGCGCTGATCGAAACCGCCGGTGAACGCGCGAAGTATGTGTTGGTCACCGAACCCGCCCGCCGAGACGGCAAAGTCGTCACCGGCCGCAGGGGCAGCGTGCGTGACGAGATCGGGGCGCGGGGCCGGCCGGCCCACTCCGGTACGCAGCACGCCGAGGGCCGCAGTGCCATCCGCGAGCTTGCCCGTCATATTCTGGCGATCGAAGACAAAACCGACTACGCGCGCGACACGAACTTCAACGTCGGCCGCATAGAGGGTGGCACGACACCCAACACCGTTCCGGAGTTTTGCACGGCACAGGTTGATCTGCGCATCGCGGCAATGGCTGAATTCGAGGAAATGGACGCCTTCATCCGCAACCTCCAAGTGGTTGATCCGGACGTCGAGCTGACCGTCACCGGTCAACTCAATCGACCGCCGTACAAGAAAACGCCTGAGATTCAAGCGCTGTTTGATCACGCCAAGCAACTTGCGAATGGACTCGGATTTGACATCGAGGATACGGCGACCGGCGGCGGCAGTGACGGCAGCTTTGTCGCCGC
>JBPCVZ010000367.1:0-8110 GCA_051010015.1 Hyphomicrobiaceae bacterium | reverse complement strand
CGGCCATGTGCAAGTGGTACGGGCCCAAGGTCGCCGTCGAGATCATCCATCAATGCCTGCTCACGCATGGTCACTACGGCTACACGACCAGCCTGCCGCACCAGCAGCGCCTGCGCGATGTGATGGGACTCGAGATCGGCGACGGGACGGCGCAGATCCAGAAACTCGTGATCGCGCGCGAAAAGGTCGGACGCATGGCCGTTCAGTATTCGAAGGAAGCGCGCGCCGCCTACGAGGCATCCGCGAACAACAAGGCCGGCGGCCATGCATGAACCGGTATTGACGCGTATCGAAGAGCGGATTGGCGTGGTCGAGCTGGCGCGCCCGGACAAGTTCAACTGCCTGTCGATGCGCGCTTGGGAACTGATCGATGATGCCCGCACGGCATACGAGGCGGATGGTCAGGTACGCGCGATCATGATCCGTGCACAGGGCGAGCATTTCTGCACCGGTGCGGATCTCGACGAAGTCAAGGCGATACGGTCGGACCGAGAAAGAACCAAGGCATTTATCGAGCGCGGCCATCGTGCGCTTCTTGCGCTCGAGGCCTCGCCGCTGCCGGTCATCGTCGCAGTGCAAGGCCTGTGTCTTGCCGGCGGACTTGAACTGATGCTCGCAGCCGACATTGCCTTCGCTGCCAAGGGCGCCCGGTTCGGCGACCAGCATGCGCAATACGGCCTTGTGCCCGGCTGGGGTGGCAGCCAGCGCCTGCCGAGATTGCTCGGCACGCGCCGCGCGCTCGATATCATGTTCTCGGCAAAGTGGTTGAGCGCAGACGAAGCCCTGGCAATCGGCCTTGTCAATTACGTGACAGATGACGACCAGCTCCACCCGGAAGCGCTCGCCTACGCAACAAAGCTCAGCGAACGCAGCCGGCAGGGCCTCGCAGAGATGAAGCGCCTGACCCGTCAAGGCGTCGACCGGCGCATCGACGAGGGCCTTGCCTTGGAAGCAGATGCTGCGGTCGACCACATTCTCGGGCGCGACACCACCGAAGGCCTGGCCGCGTTCGAAGCCCGCCGCAAACCCAACTTTGACTGAACACCATCCATGGAGCCGACCGATGACTGACCGCTATGCCGCCTACGACAAACTGCTCATCGAGCGCCCGGCCGACGGCATCTTGAAGATCACGTTCAATAAGCCGGAAACCTACAATTCGGTCGACGCCGAAACCCACACGCAGCTGACATACATATGGCGCGACATCGATGCCGACCCGACCGTGCGCTCCGTACTGGTCACGGGAACGGGCAAAGCGTTCTCCGCGGGCGGCGATTTCGGGCTGATCGAGAAGATCATGGAAGATCCGCAAATCCGCATGCAGACGTGGAAGGAGGCGCGCGATCTCGTCTACAACATCATCAACTGCAACAAGGTCATCGTCTCCGCCATAAACGGTCCGGCAGTTGGCGCCGGCCTCGTCGTCGGGTTGCTTGCCGACATCTCGATCGCCGGCAAGGCGGCGCGGATCGTCGATGGTCACACCCGCCTTGGCGTTGCTGCCGGTGATGCCGCCTGCATCATCTGGCCGCTGTTGTGCGGCATGGCCAAGGCAAAATACTACCTGCTGACGTGCAAGCCGCTCAAAGGTGAAGAGGCCGAGCGGATTGGTCTTGTCTCGATGTGCGTTGACGACGACGACCTTCAGGAAACAGCCATGGAGGTCGCAACCGAAATGGCCAATGGCGCCCAAAGTGCGCTGCGCTGGACGAAGTACGCGCTGAACAACTGGCTGCGCCAGGCGGGGCCGACCTTCGACACGTCGACTGCCCTTGAAATCCTCGGGTTCACCGGTGCCGAAGCGCGTGAAGGGCTCGCGTCGCATCTGGAAAAACGCCCGCCTGAGTTCCCCAAGGATTGCCCGGTCTAGAGCCGCACGCCGAAGGTTCAATCTCTTATGCGTCCCGCTTCTGCCAGCTGAGCGCATAGGTGTCGGTGTGTTCGAGTTCGCGGAAACCGTGAAAGATCTCATATCGCTCGGGCGTCTCGAGCGACAGCATGTGCGAGTCCTTGTTCAATGAGAACCCACCATCGGCCTGGAGAACCTGGCCGGTGATGTAGGCCGCCGCCGGCGACAGCAGAAAGCAGACAAGCGCGCTGACCTCCGCCTCGGTGCCCATTCGGCCAATGGGCGTGCGCTGCGGGATCTTGGTAATGGCGTCGTGCATTCTGGGATCGTCATAGTGGTCGAGCCCGCTCGATTCGACGTAGCCGACGGCGACATTGTTGGTGCGCACGCCGTATCGCGCCCACTCGACCGCTGCGGTCTTGGTCATGTTGTCCATGCCGGCACGGGCCGCGCCCGAGTGCCCCATCAGCGGGGCGCCGCCCACCGAGTCCATGGAAATTGTCACGATCGCGCCGCCGTTGGCCTTCATCGTCTGTTTGAAGACTTCGCGCATGACGTGGAATGTGCCGAAAAGGTTGTTGCGCACGACGGCACCGAAGGCATTGCTGGAAAGCTCTTCGAGCAGCGCCGTGAACTGTCCGCCGGCACAATTGACAAGGCCATCGAGCGTCCGGTTTGTTTCAAGTATCTGGCCAATCACGTCAACCACACGGCCTTCGTCTCGAATGTCCATGATATGATAGTCGGCCTGTCCACCACCTTCCCGCAATTCAGATGTAACTCTCTCGAGCTTCTCTTCATTCCTGCCGGTGATGGTCACGTCAGCATTGAGCGCGCAGAGTTCGTGCGCGATGCAACGGCCAATTCCACTGCTGCCACCCGTGACCAGGAAACGTTTTCCCTGGAAGTATTTGTCATTGAATATGCTGTCATACTTCATTGCCGGCTCCTCCCCGTTCGTCGATCGGACATCCAGACGACTTACCACCGGCCGGGCAGCCTGGACAAATCAAACGATTGGTTTCACGGCGGTCAGCCCAACGTCATTGCAGCGAAAGATTGCACGAAAGAGCGCTGCTCCAACGTTCCTTTACGGGGCATTCGAGTGTTCCGTTGAGGTTGCAGCAGCGATGTGATGATGTAGAGGCGTGCTCTACGGTCTCAGCTTCCTTTATTGCCGGGAATGCCGTTATCATCGGCCCGTGCAGCACTGCACCTCGGAAGCAGATCGGCTGACGGCGCACACCATTTTGGGTACCGTCAGCCTGACAAAGGACGGCGTCTTATGGAAAAGACCTTTCGTTTCTCAAACATCCATGCCGACTTTCAGGCCCGTGACGCCGAAAGCGTATTTGGCTGGCGCTACAGCCCGCGGATCATTTTCAAGTCCGGCGCGGGTGTGAAACTCACCGACATGGACGGCAACGACTACTATGACTTGTCGTCGGGGATGATGAGCCTGGTGCTTGGCCATTCGCACCCGGAGCTCACCGAAGTCATCAAGGAGATGGCGGGCACTTTTCTCCACCAGTCGTCCTGGTATTCGAACCCCTGGGCCGTGGAGTTCGCCGAGCGGCTTGCCGAAAACACACCTGGTAACCTGAGCGTCGTGAATTTCGCGGTCACAGGCTCGGAGGCCAACGAGATCGCGATGCGCATGGCGCTCGCCTACACCGGCAAGTTCGACATCGTGTCGATGATCCGCGGCCTGCATGGCGGCAGCCTCGCGGTTGAAGCATTGACAACCGTCGGCGGCGGTCGCCGCAAGGGCCTCGGCCCGCTGATGTTTCCTGCCAACTCGAACGCGATCCAACCACCCTATTGCTACCGGTGTCCGGTCAACCTGGACTACCCGGGTTGCGACATTGCCTGCCTGAAGTCGAGTGAGGAGATGCTCGAGTTCGTCACCAGTCAGGACATCGCCGCCATAATGGTGGAATCCATCCCGGTGCCAGGCGGCATGATCGTTCCGCCGAAAGAATGGCTGCCGCGATTGGCCGAGATGGCGAAGCGGTGGGGGGCCCTGCTCATCCTCGACGAGTGCCAGCTCGCGCCGGCCCGCACGGGAAAAATGTGGGCGATGGAGCACTATGGGGTAACGCCGGATATTGTCACCTGGGGCAAGGGGCTTTCGGCCGGATTGGCGGTTTGCGGCACGATCACGACACCGGAGATCGCCAATCGTGTCCGCGGAGACTGCGGCCTGCCGTGGGCCGGCACGTATTCATCCGACCCGCTGCCGGCTGCCGTTGCGCTCAAACAGCTCGATATCGTGCTGCGCGACGATCTCGCTGGGAAGTCCGAGGCGCTCGGCGCCGTCGTCGAGGCGGAACTTGCCCAACTGAAACGCAAATACGCCTGTATCGGCGATGTGCGCGGCAAGGGCCTTTACCGGATGCTCGATATCGTCACCGATCAGGACTCGAAAACCCCCGACCCCGTCATGGCCGAGCGCATTCGCTACAACTGCGCGCTCGAGGGCGTCTGTGCGATTGCCGTCAAGCATTACTTTCGTTTTGCGCCGCCACTCATTGTTACCGAGGCCGAGATCAAGGATATCGTCGGGCGCATGGACATTGCCATCAAACGGGCGATGGACGGGTTCCCGAAAGACGTCGATGTGCGCGAGTCGAGTTCGTTGTCGATCGGCGACAGGCCGGCGGCAGCCGAGTGACACTGCTGCGCGCGGCGCCCGGAACGCCCCCGCCAAGCATTAGGGCCCGTGGACACTTAGCGCGCTGTGCGGACTGAGGCGTCGAAGATCGTCGCTGCGAATTGCGCGGATAGCTTCTTTGGCTCATCGCCGCTAAGCTGGAAATCAGATCAGTCGTCCGATGGGTTCTCACTCGGATCACGTTATGCCTGGACGAGAACCCGTCTGACGATCACCATTGATCCTGGCGAGCAATCGCTTTTCTGTCGATGTTGAAGGGTGCCAGTCCTATGTCGCAGAGAGACCTGAAAAATGGCTCATTTTTGCATGTAGTCCGAGGGCCAATGAGATATGAGGTGCTCGAGAAGCGCGAGCGTCTCAATCAAGATTTCTGGTCCTTCGTCAAACGCTCTTACCAGCTGCGCAGACGCATGCAGCACTTTCAGTCCGATGATCATGTCGACCCTGCGAACCGGACGCTGACCAGTATGCTGCGGGAGCTAACATCCCTTCCAGCCCGCAAGATAAGCGCCAGCCATGCGCGGGGATATCCCTCCGACGAGGTCGCGCATTGCAGCATTCCGGCAATGAAGGAAGAAGCAGAAAAATCCATTCGCGACCTCGAAAATGAGCTTGAGGAGCTGCGTGCCTATGCATCGGAGCTGGGCCAGCTGGATCATGAAATGCGTGACCAGCGCCTGAGTGATTGGGCGCGCTTTCCGATAGCTTCAAGTGAAGAGGAGCGTAATGCCGATACCGTCGGCATCCAAAAGCTGAAGACCCAACGCAGCCGGTCAAAGCGATGAGCCATTAATGTTAACAGGCGGTTCGGCCCAACGGATTGGCCGCTTGTGCCATCCTAATAGGATGAAGGCTGACAAAGATTACGTGGAAGTCCAGTTCTTGCGTCGCGAACTGGAGCTGGCGATGTGCTGGGAGCGCACTGGCCGCAAGCAACTTCAGCGATGGCCGCTGCCGGTTTGCCAGCGTGGACTAACCGATCGAGAATCCTGAACGACTTGCTGTTGTAGGGCTCTGCTGCTCGCTGTAGGCGCTCAGATCAGAGTTTGCCTCAACGGCTGTTACTTGCCGACGCGCTTCAGGATCGGCACCGGCTTTTGAGCCCGGTTCCACTGCCAAAGCGTATTGTCACTTTTAAGCGCAATCGCTGTTCGTGAACCGGCGGCAACTGCCACAACGTCTCTTAAGACGGGCGTGGGCATGATGCCGTAGTCACTGCCCCAGGCAACCAACGTGTCGTCCCGGCGAATCGCAAACGAATGCGATGAACCCGTCGCAATGGCCTTGGCACCGGACATTATCCGGCTCCAACGGATGGCTTTGTCGCCAAGGCCGTGCTTGCCGACCGGGCCATAGATGTTGCCGCCGGTTCCAAAAACATCTCCGTTCGCCTTGAGCATGATGGCATGTCCGGTATGGGCGGTAATATCTGCGGCAGCTGAAGCGGTTTTGATGAAATGCTGTGTGGGTTTGAGCCGTCCATCGCCGTATTGCCCACGATGCGCAAGTCCTTTTACAAACAGGTCACCTGATTGGGTAATATAGTAATTTGCACCATCGCCAACCGCTGCGGTCACGGCGCCGTCCGCCAAGTGCTTTTTCGTTCCGCCGGCTAGCCACCAAAGAGTCTGATCGTTGCGAATGGCAAGCACGCCGCTGTGACCAGCCGCAAATCTTGCGACACCGTTCATGAGCATAGCGTGCGGCCCGGCAACCGCGTCGAACGCGATAAGTTCCCCGTTGTTCGTCAACACGTAGTATCTGTCGCGCCCCACACCGACCTGACGCCCTGCCAGTGGCACGAGCACCGGCGCGTCTCGTCTCTTCCAGGCATAAACTTTCCCGGCGACGATTGCCATTTGCCGGTCGTAGTAGGCTGCAAGTGTGGGCGATGAACTGTCAGCCCGTGCCACCGGCGAAATCAGCAGAAAGAGCAGGAAGACTGAAAAGGAGTAAACGCTCATATGGCGAACCTCGATCCTCTGTGCACACGCGCACAACCAAGTTGCGAGAACAATCTCTCGATCATCTTCGACGGCGTGCATAAGATAGTCGCGATCGGCGCGCCGGCAATGCGTTTGTCCGACACAATCCGACCGCAGCACGAATTCGGTGATTTGAAATGAGTGATTGTCGCCATGACTGGACGAGACGCCGGTTGATCGGCTGGGGATGTGGCCTTCTGGGTGCCTCCACAATCCTTGGCACATCAAAAGCGTCCGCCACGGAACCCGCCAAGATCGGTCAACCGGCCCAGCCGACAAGCGAAGAGTTCGTAAAGCGCGCTTTCGAAATGCGCGACCAGGCAATTGCGAACGGAGATCGTGGCTACGGCGCGTTGATCGTACATGTCACCAGCCTTCAGGTCGTCGGCCAGTCGCCAAGCCGGGTCATCACGCGCAGCGACCCGTCGGCGCACGCTGAAATGGAAGCGATCCGCGATGCGGCTCGACGTTTGGGCAAGCCCGATCTTTCGGGACACACGATGTATTCATCCTCGAGACCCTGCCCGATGTGCGAAGCGGCGGCATACTGGGCGAATCTGGATCTGATGTATTACGGGCGAAATGCGACCAGCGCAGGTCCTCCGAGACTGTGCAGCAGCGGCTAGTGTGAGACACGATTCTTGATGAGATTGGAACGGATGCGTACGTCGGCAACGATCTGCATTATCTTATCTGCCATGTTCGGCCTTTGGTCTTCGACGGGTTTTTGCCAGACGCCCCCCACGCCTGCCGAAGCTTCTCGTTATAAAGCGCTTCACGCGGCGGCTTGGAACAACAAGGTGGCACGAATTCGCGCGCTACTTGCTGCGGGCGCTGATCCAAAATCTGTCGACGGCGCGGGCCGCTCACCGCTGCACGTCGCCACTTTCCGTTCGCATGACGACGCTGTCGCAGCACTTATCCGGGGCGGTGCGGACCCCAACGCGCTGGAGCACGACAAGTACGACCCGATCACGATAGCAGCCGTCGCCAACGATCCGAAACTTGTCGCCCTGCTTGTCGAGCTTGGCGCAAGTCCACGCAACATTACGAGCGTCTATGACGGCACTGCCCTGATCGCGGCGGCCCATCTTGGTCACGTCGATGTCGTAAAGGTCCTCATTGCCGCCGGTGCACCGTTGGATCACGTCAACAATCTGGGGTGGACGGCGCTCATCGAGGCCGTCGTTCTTGGTGACGGAGGTGCCAACCACGTCGCCACGGTCGAGGCCTTGATGAATGGTGGTGCCGACAAGTCCATTCGAGACCGCAACGGCAAAACACCCCTTATGCTTGCAAGATCGCGCGGTTATCGCGCAATGATCGAATTGCTGGACTAGGGCCGAAGAGCTCAATTCACGCAAAGCAAGCACCAAGCCGGGGTTGCAGCGGACATGCCGTCTGGCCCGACTGAGACAAACAGCCTTCGAGACGCTATTGTCGCTTCAGGTGCAATCGACCTGGCGGACACGCTATGGAGTGGCAGCTCGACCAGACCTTTGAGATCAGCGTCGGCCAAGTGGCGGCAGGACGCTGTGGAAATGGCCCGGATCTGGTCCTCGCACATGGCTGGCCTTGGTCCTCCTATTCGTGGCATCG
>JBPCVZ010000366.1:0-2837 GCA_051010015.1 Hyphomicrobiaceae bacterium | reverse complement strand
TGTTGCAGCAAGCGGGTACTATGCCTGGCGCAGCCGTGCTGAACCCAAACGCGTGCAGCGCGATCGTGAGCTTCTGGACAAGATCAGATCATTCCACAGGGCGAGCAAGGGCGTTTATGGCAGCCCGTTTGCCTGTCGGAGGAATTGACTGATGTGCCTCGCGGGATCCGCATAATGGGTGAGGACCTTGTCGCATTCCGCGACAAATCAGGTCAGGTTGGCGTTTTGCACCGCCATTGCGCCCATCGCGGCGCCTCACTGGAATTCGGTATCATCCAGGAGACCGGGATTCGCTGCTGTTACCACGGGTTCCACTGGAACGTCGATGGCACTCTGCTCGAAGCTCCGGGTGAGCCGGACGGTGGCCAGCGCATGTGCGCGAAGGTCGGGCAGGGCGCCTATCCGGCGTTTGAGCGCTTTGGCATGGTGTTCGCCTACATGGGCGACTACGACGAGATGCCGAATTTCCCCGAATGGGAGTTCTTCCACACCTACGACGACCTAGAATTCGCATCCTATTCCAACATCTACCCCTGTAACTGGCTGCAGGTGTTCGACAACATTCCCGACCAAATGCATACCTCACAGCTGCACAGCCCGACCATGCGGGTAATCAGTGACGATGATGACGGTAGCTATCCAACTACTGCCTTCAATCCCGTTTTCGCGCAGGTCCCCGTGATGGAGTACGCGACCGTTCGCAACGATACGGCGATGGTCTTCAGTGCCGGTCGTCGCGTGGGCACAGACAGGATTTGGATACGCCTTCAGGACGTCATCTTGCCCAACCTCACACTACATCCCCACGCCGGAGAAGACGGCCGTGAAGCGCGTTATTTTCATCGTGTTTACATGGCGCGATGGTATGTGCCCGTTGATAACGAAAACAGCATTGTCTTCGGCATTCGCATGTTTGGTGATTCGATCGACCCTTACGGCTCTGGCGACAAGTCCAAGTGTGGCTACAATAAAGCGGATTTCCTCGACGGACAGACTGAACGGCCCTTAGAGATTGCGCAGCGCTTGCCCGGCGATTGGGACGCCGTGACCAGTCAAAGGGCAATTGCCCGGCACGCGATGGAGAACGCGACGAAGGAGGACAAGGGGGTCTACTTGAATCGGAGGAACTTGCGCCTGGCCGTCCGCGACGAAAACCCCCATATGGCGCAAGACGCAGTGCACGCACAAGCCAATGCAGGTGAGCAAGTCTGCAACTACACCAACAATACAATATTTGACATCCCCGTGCAGGACGGTCGAGACGACGAAAAACTCGTCCGCGAAGCCTGTAAGAAGGTTCTCGAGATCGTCAGTGCAGGTGATGCCTACAAGGGTGCCGAACGCGACGCCTTCATCGAAAATGCCCTGAAGGACTATGAAGCATCCTACGCGAATGCGCCGTTGCAAGAGGTCGGCGCCTCCTAACCACGTCGCTGGATGGCGTGCAAGTGGAGACGACGGAGGTCAAACAGGTCAAGTTGCAGCTCGACAAGGCAGTCGCACGCGCCGAGGTGGCCGTCACAGCCTCGTGTTATTGCCGACAGAAGGTCGCCGCGTGAAGGGCATTGAAAGCCGCTCAATATCCGGTAGCCGAAGTGAGTTTTGAGCGGCCAACGGCAAATGAAGCGACCAGAGGCAGTTGGCCGAAGTCCGCAAGTGGGCAACGCGACGTTGGTGCGATGCACCACATCGAACTGAGCCCACGTCCGCTGTTGCGACTGCGCATCGATGACGCAATCGGAGCATGCTGCACCTGCTCGCGTCCGTAGCTGGCCCTTCCGGCAGCTCGGCGTTCGGCAGCTTATGAGGGCACGGATGACGGTTCGGAGCGTCGCTCGATGGCCGGGTTTGACCCGGAGCCGACGTCGCGCCCGTTGCGTGGACACTCGCCACAGTCAGCCCTAGAATGTCGTCAACGCCCATTCTGCGGGGAGCGAATTCCCATGGCTGGTGTCCGAATTCAAACCGGGTTCCGCCACTTTATGGTCGCAGCTGCCCTTCTAATCATCTTCCTAACATTCGGCACGCATGCCGCCGACAGGGCATGGCCAACGGCCGGCTGGCGAACATCAACTCCGGAAGAACAGGGCATGCGCTCGGATCTGTTGGCCGCCATGACTTGGCACGAACTCGACTGCCGCTCATCAACTTCCGCAAGCAGCGAGCCCATCAAACTCCATGCCAACTTGAAAGGCCGGCTTGCCGGGGTGATGCCATTGCGGCACCATGATAACCTTGAAGGGCGGGCTAGACCCAATGGCCCCCGGGAGTGAGACATGCTTCTGCGATTGCTGGTTTTGACAGGATGGGTGATAGCGCTCCTCGCTCCAAACGCTGTGCAGGCTGTCAACATCAAGCAATGTGAAATGGTGGCAAACGGTTCCGCCAGTATCATTGACTTCCGTGCTCAGGCATCGGATGGGCGCAGGGTCACGCTTAAAGGAATATTGTTCGGTCGCGCCGGAAGACAAAAGAGCCCGGCACTGGTGATGCTTCCGGGATCCAACGGATTGATCATGCCTTATTGCTATGGCGCGATTGCACGTCAGTTTGCCGAATGGGGAATCATCACATTGATCGTCGCGCCAACTACGGCACGAGATCAAAGCGGCGGTTTGTATTCGAACTACAGCTTTGCGGATTTGGCCCGCTACGCTTACGGAGCAGCCGACGCGCTCGCTGGCCTGGCGCAGGTGGACCGCAAGCGAATTGGTCTTTGGGGACATTCGCGCGGCGGTCTCGCTGCGATAGCAGCGGTCACCACGTCTGCAACATCCGGTCAACTTCCGTTCGAAGCCGCAGTTGCAATTGCCGCGGTCTGTCCGGCCAAAGCCAAA
>JBPCVZ010000365.1:0-6695 GCA_051010015.1 Hyphomicrobiaceae bacterium | reverse complement strand
AGGAACCAGAACGGCCTTGCACGGTGGAAGAGCTGGTTGCGGCGCAATTTTAGGCGGGAGCAGGATATAGACAAAGCATTAACAATGTTGCGCACCTTCGAGAAGCAAATGGGGTGAGCAACGCCAGGCGTTTGTGCGACCCCCAGAAATCGGGTGGAAAGTGATTGCAGCACATTTATCATGAGCTAGTTGTTCCACTGAGCAATCAACGTTCATGCGGCGCCTTGCGTTGATGAAATTCGGAGTTGAACCAGCACTCACCAATGTCCGAAGCTTGATCATTGCGTCGGTCACGAGCCGCGGCGATGTTGCACTTGCTCAGGTCCGCTTCAGGGAGGCCGTGTCGTTGGTGCGATGCGAGATGAGAATGTTGGTGATGACGGCTGTGGGTCAGAAGGGTGCATGGCCAACATCGTTCCGGCACGGCCGCAGCTACTCAACAAGCGGACCAAACATGCTCAGACTGAGCTCTTCCGGGACGCACCAGCTACGGACGCGAGCCGGTGCAGGGCGCACTGACCACGTCATCAAGCCTCAGTCGCAAAAAGCGAATATGACTCAAACCAACATCGTGCTGCCTCAAACGACGCACGAATTACCTTGAAAGGGAGTCAGTCAGTTCGAAACCAAACTCAGCGTGATAGGTTGTGGGTGGATGCCAAACCGCCGATTGCGATGAGAATAATGAGGAGCAGAGTGGCCGTGCGTGCGTAGCTGTTGCCGAACCGCTGCTGAGCGAGTGTGCCGGCAATGCAACTAAAAAAATAGATCGCAGCCAGCATGGTGATCATTGGGAAATGCCGTGAGTCTGCGATACCTCCGTAGCTCAACAGAACGATCATAACTATGCTGGTCGCAAAGGCCCAGAAGATGATATTTGCGCGGTTTCCCTGCGCGTCGCGGCTTGCTGCGTTCACGAATACCGTTGTCACAACCGCAATATACGTGGCTCCGAGTACCAAACCACTTGCTGCTCCGACCATCGCCCAAGAACGTTTACCCATTTGTCCGCGGTAGAGCCAACCAGACAACAACACGCAACATGCCAGAATGATTCCAACGCAGATGACGCTCCGCATGACGGTTTCGTCTACCACCACGAGGAGATAAACACCCAAAGACATGGTGGCGAAGGTTCCCAGTGATAACGGAACCCAGATGCGTGCATTGGCATGTTTTCGTGCCGACGGAATAAGATAGACGTTTGACGGGAGATCGATCATTGCCATCATCCAGATAGTGAGTGATGGCGGATAGAAAAGGTTCAGAACCGGTATCATGATCATCGGTCCGCCAAACCCGGAGAAGCCGCGAATAAGTCCTCCCAAGAATGCAGAGAGAACCATTAAAGCTGTTGCACCATCCATCAGCTATACCGGCATTGCATCATCGTCGGCCAATCATCCAGCCGCAATGCTCTCTGAGTTTCAAGCATCTTCCGCCGCAGAAATCTCTGTGCGCCCATCGGAGAGAGAGAGGCTCTCACCATTTGGGCGCACGTTTTTCTAAAAAAGCGCTTGTACCTTCGGCTGCTTCATCGCCGAGCAGCGCACGGGCGATACCCTCAGCTTCGGCGTTGAGTTGAGTTTCGAACTCACTGGATCGCGAAAGTTCGAGAAGGCGCTTAGCGTTGGACATGGCTTTGGGCGGCCCATCGGCAAGTTGAACTGCGAGTGCTTGTGCATCTGTCATTGCAGATCCGGGAGACGACAGGCGATTGACCACTCCGACCGTATGTAAGCGCTCGACTGGGATTCGGTCGCCGGTAAACACCATTTCGGCGAGCATCTGTGGCGGCACCATCTTCGATAGCAGAGCTGTGCTCCCGCCGTCTGGCGTAACGCCGATGCGGATGTAAGCGATAGACAGGTATGAGTTGTTTGCCGCAACGATCATGTCACAGGCCAATGCCAAAGCAGCGCCAGCGCCGGCCGCACCGCCCTCAACCGCCGCGATGATCGGCTTGCTCGAATTACGCATGGCGCGGATCATGCCGTGCAGGTACTCCACGCCGGCACGCACCGTGCCGTAGTCTGAATTCTTGCGCTCAGCTAAGGAATTGATGTTTCCGCCCGAGCAGAAGAAACCTCCTGCACCGGTCAGTACAACTGCCCGGATGGACGTATCATCTTGGACTTCTTCCAACGTCTCCCTGAGGCCAACATAGAATTCCGGCGATAGTGAATTCCGCGTTTCAGGGTCATTGTTGGTGATAGTTAGAACCCTACCTTCGCGCGAAGTTAAGATGCGATCAGCCATATGTGAGCCTTCTTGTTTGCGTTGCGACACAATTGATCCATTTGAATTGGCTGCCGTCTCTCAATTATGACCTCGTCTAATTGAGCTTGGCCAATATTGCAGCGACGACCGCGACTATCACGCCACCAACTGAGATCATCGACCAACCTACGAGAGGGGCATTGAATAGGGCGATGCCGCCCATGATTGCTGCTAGCGCACCAAACAGAGAGACCACGCCGGGAGCTTGAACCGGAATGCTTCCGGGCAATTTCCTGTCTCCACCACCGAAGCATACAGCAGCGGCCACGCCAAGGGAGCAAAAGACGACCCCCACACCAAATAGAAGACCTAGACCGATCATGATAGCGGAAAGCACAATCCGACACTCCGCTTCCGTCGCAGGAAGCCCGGTTGGTACGAGAGCCTCTAATTGACGGTGCGTCAATCACTTGATTGTTCAGACCGAAAGAGCGGTTGGTTCAATTTCCCGAACCTTCTCAGCTTGATTGTGCAGCGCCTCAATCGAAAACTGCGGCTGGAAGCCACCGTTGTGAACTTGTGACAACTGCTCAAGCTTGCCTTCGAGACCGCTGATCTCGTCGGCATATTCTTTTCTGATTTCACTCCCCTTATTTGTTGACCACGATATGATTTGCCGGGCCCGCGCCATGTCCTCGGCGCTGACCGGGCGCACAGCGTCGTAAGCTGGCCGCATGCCGACCTCACCGCTATCAATGGCGACTGGCACATCTCGATAAGGGAGCAGCTTGCCGCTCACCCACGCTGTCTCGTTTGGATGCTCTGCTGCGCGCTCGATGACTAAATCCAGGCGCTCATATCCGGTTTCGCCAATAGCGGACATCCAGCTCTGAAAAGTTAGCCTCGGCTAAACGGCAGAGAAGGGTCACAAGTGAGCTTCCGCGCCGCACAATGCTTGTCCGCTGCTGGTAGAAGCTGACGTGCTGAACTCAAACGAACCAAACCAGCCGATGTCTGCAAACTCTGCCTTTCGACCGTACACGATCGACAAAGTTGGCAAGTGCTGGACGATCGAAATGCTTCACGGGCGCATTGAGCCCTCATTGCAAGTGAGTTTGGACCTATTGCGTATGATCAATCGCCGGTCATGTGTCCGCCAGTTGGCGCGGCACGCCCCGCCGACGTCTGTAAGCGCGTTGAGAGAAGAAGAACAGTGCTCAGAAAAGCGGCCATCGGAGGTCGGACTTTCACGTAAACTGAGGTCGATCGAGGTAGTCAAAACATCTGTCCGCCACCGCACACCAACATCACTTTACGGAGGTGACCATGTGGTGACCAACACCTCAATCGAAGCAAAAGCTGAGACTCTAACCCATTGACTTCATTGGCGCACCCGACAGGATTCGAACCTGTGACCCCCAGATTCGGAATCTGGTACTCTATCCAGCTGAGCTACGGGTGCTCAGGGGCCTTCTGATACTCGATATCGGGCGATGCGGCAACCGCAAGCTGTCACCGGCGCGGCCAAGGCCTTGTCAGCACCGGTCGCGACCGCCTTCTCACGCGTCACGATATCTACAGCGGGCGGCGCGAGACGGGCTGACCTCGACGCCGGACAGGCCTATAATTGATGCCATGACCAAAGACACCAAAACATCGCCGCGCGAAAAC
This sequence comes from Hyphomicrobiaceae bacterium, assembly GCA_051010015.1. Lineage (GTDB taxonomy): Bacteria > Pseudomonadota > Alphaproteobacteria > Rhizobiales > Hyphomicrobiaceae > CAJQQK01. The sequence goes on along the minus strand of JBPCVZ010000365.1, from coordinate 2,804 downwards.
CGAACCTCCGTGCCGGAAGGCGAGCCGGTGCCGATCGGCAAGGGAAGCCGCGTCTACTTGATCGACGGTTCCGGCTACATATTCCGTGCGTTCCATGCACTTCCCCCACTTACGCGGCCGTCAGACCGGCTGCCCGTCGGAGCGGTGCACGGCTTCTGTGCCATGCTCTGGAAACTGATGGCAGAGACCAAGGCCACCGAGGAGCCAACCCACCTGGCCGTCATCTTCGATGCGGGTGCGGTTACGTTTCGCAATGATATCTATGACCAGTACAAGGCCAATCGACCGCCGCCGCCGGAAGAGTTGGTGCCTCAGTTTCCGCTGATCCGCGATGCCGTGAAGGCGTTCAATGTCGCGTGCATCGAAGAAGAGGGCTTCGAAGCTGATGACCTGATCGCGACCTACGCGACAGAAATTGCCGAGGCTGGCGGCGAGGTGACGATCGTGTCATCCGACAAGGACCTGATGCAACTGGTCCGACCGGGCATCGATATGCTCGACACGATGAAAAATAAGCGCATGGGGCCTGATGAAGTCTTCGAAAAGTTCGGCGTCACGCCCGACAAGGTGATCGACGTGCAATCACTCGCTGGTGACTCGGTCGACAACGTGCCCGGCGTACCCGGCATCGGTATCAAGACGGCGGCGCAGCTGATCACCGAATATGGCGACCTCGATGCATTGCTGGAACGCGCCGGCGAGATCAAGCAACCGAAGCGGCGCGAAAAGCTTATCGAGTTTGCCGATCAGGCGCGCGTTTCGCGCGATCTCGTTACCCTCAAGCAGGATGTGCCACTGCCGATCAAAACCGACCAGATGGGCGTGCACGAGCCCAAACCGGATGTCCTGATCGGATTTCTCCAGGAGATGGAGTTCAATACACTCACGGGCCGGATCGCGAAGAAGCTCGACGTCGAGGTACCCGATGCACTGCCGCGCAGTGTCGGCTCATCGGTTGCGAAGAACGCCGATGAAGACGGCAAAGGTGAGGCTTCCGCCGGCAATGGCGCTGGCACACCAGCCGCCGTCGTCGAACACAACCGACAACTGGCCACCGCGCAGCCGATCGACCGTACACAATACGAGATCGTCACGACGCGGGCCGATCTGGAGCGGTGGGTGGCGGAAGCGCGCGAACTGCGCCAGTTTGCGTTCGACACCGAAACGACCAGCCTGGATGCGATGCGCGCCGATCTCGTCGGCTTCTCGCTGGCAACGGCGCCAGGCCGCGCCTGCTACATACCCGTTGGCCACAAGAATGAGAGCGGCGGGCTCGATCTCGACGGGGGCGAGGGCATCGACCAGATGCCACTGCGCGACGCGCTCGAACTCTTGAAGCCACTGCTCGAGCATCCAAGCGTTCTCAAGATCGGACAGAACTTGAAGTATGACGTCTTGCTGCTCAAACAACATGGCGTCCATGTCGCCCCGATCGACGACACGATGCTCCTTTCATATGCCCTGGACGGCGGTCAGAACGGCCACGGCATGGATGATCTCAGCCAGCGCCATCTCGGCCATACCTGTATTCCGTTCAAGAAAGTGATCGCACTGGCGCCGGGCAAGAAAATCGCCGACAAGACGTTTGCCGGAGTGCCGATCGACAAGGCAGCTGAATATGCTGCCGAGGACGCGGACGTAACGCTTCGACTGTGGATGATCCTGAAGCCGCGCCTGGTCGCTGAGCGCATGGTGACGGTCTACGAAACGCTGGAACGTAAGCTGCTGCCAGTAATCGTCGAGATGGAGCACGCCGGCATTCACGTCGACCGAACCGTGCTGGCGCGCCTCTCGGCAACGTTCGCCCAGCGCGCCGCACAACTCGAGGACGAGGTCTATGAACTGGCCGGCGAGAAGTTCAATCTCGGTTCGCCGAAGCAGCTTGGCGAACTCCTGTTTGACCGCCTGAAACTGCCTGGCGGCAAGAAGACCAAGACCGGCCAATGGGAGACGCGAGCGACGCTGCTCGATGATCTCTCGAACAACGAAGAGCTTCCCGAGGACGCCCGCACGCTGATAAACACGATGCTCGAATGGCGGCAGATGACCAAACTGCGCTCAACCTACACGGATGCCCTGCCACATCACATGCACCCGACGACCAAGCGCATTCACACGAGCTACTCACTTGCCGCAACGACGACCGGCAGGCTCGCGTCGACTGATCCCAACCTGCAAAACATTCCGATCCGCACCAAGGAAGGCCGCGAAATACGCACTGCCTTCATTGCAGAGAAGGGCAACAAGCTGCTGTCGGCCGATTATTCGCAGATTGAGCTGAGGGTGCTCGCGCATATTGCCGACATTCCGCAGCTGCGCCAGGCGTTCGACGATGGCCTCGACATTCACGCAATGACGGCATCGGAAATGTTTGGTGTGCCGATCGAGGGCATGCCGGCCGAAGTGCGCCGCCGCGCCAAGGCGATCAATTTCGGTATCATCTATGGCATCTCGGCGTTTGGTCTTGCCAACCAGCTGAGTATCCCGCGCAGCGAGGCCGCCGACTACATAAGGACCTACTTCGAGCGCTTTCCCGGCATTCGCGATTACATGGATCAAACCAAGAAGTTCGCCAAGGACAACGGTTTTGTTCAGACGATTTTTGGACGCAAAGTGCACTACCCGGAGATCAACACGCGCAATCCGTCCGCGCGCGGCTTCTTCGAGCGCGCTGCGATCAACGCGCCGATCCAGGGTTCGGCGGCCGACATCATCCGCCGCGCCATGATCCGAATGCCGCGAGCGCTGGAAAGCGCGGGGCTGACCGACAGCGCGCGCATGTTGCTGCAGGTGCACGACGAGCT
>JBPCVZ010000364.1:0-19945 GCA_051010015.1 Hyphomicrobiaceae bacterium | reverse complement strand
TGTGACCACATAGCGCCGGCACCCCTTTGCTGCACCGGGTACGAACCTAACTTCGAACATCGCCAATCCCGCTTTGCGTCGGCGTGGCCATTTAAATGTCGCGTCGTCCGCAGTCTTTTCCAGTGCTGTGCGAACGGCATAGCGGGCGTTGCGGAAATCAGTCTTGCTAAGCTGCGATAACAATACTCGTGACAGCTTTAGGTGCAGGCCCGCGGCCTGTGCCCGCACCACGAGAGGGTCTTGTTTCGGCGCCGGATCCTGCCGGGCGGCCGGCAGCTGCACAGCGCCACGAACCGGCGCCAGCGCTGCAATTAGTTTAGGCGCTTCCGGCTTAGGCGGAGCAGGCGGTGACTCGGCATTTTCCTTCTCCTGTTGGGGGACAGGCGTCACGACCGGAATGTACGGCACGGACAATGCAGGGGCTGGCGTTAGGGTTGCCACAGCGACGTCGCTACTCGATTTCGGCTCCACCGAAGCAATTGGACGAGCCGGCTGCAATGATTGCTCGAGTGCGCGCGCTGCAAGGGGCCTAATCTTGTCGCTAGCGACTGACCACCAGCGCCCCACTCGCGACGGGTCATCGAAAATGGCCCACCCGACAGCAATCATGGCAAGTAGTAACATCCCACGACGCCAAACGCCGCGCCGCGGGGAGCTCCGGAACCCAACGTCGTCCTCGCCCGGTGCAAATTCGAAGCTTCGGGCTTGCAGTTGTGAATAGTGCCCTGGATGCCGCGCGTATTTGGATCCAACACGGTGAACGTCGTCGGTCATGATCTGGCCCCCGGCCGGAATCCCGCTCCCCGTACACTTTAGATGCGGACAATATTTCGGCGAGAAAGAGGCAATCGATATGCTCCAGACTGTACTATCTTTCTGGAGAAGCGATCGGTTTAGGTCATCTTTGCCGGTCGTCGCAAGCCGATCATGCTAACTCGGCACCAGGAAGCCGTCGGTCATTCAACGGAACGTGAGCCAGGAAGCATTGCTCTCGAAAGCCAAGGATCGTGGACATGCAGGACGAGGCCTGGAGCCGAACCTTCGTCGCTACGCTTCCCATTCGAAAATGAACTCGCCTACAGGAACGGGTCGATGCCCACACACAGCGCCAGACGGTGCCGGGACCGAGATGGCATCGCTGTACAGCGTCCCTTCATACGAGAAATAGGAGATTGTCGTGTGATACGTTCGAATTCCGGCACTTTCGTTCGTGCGAAGCACGCTGCGCGTCGTCGACATAACGCAGGCGACCTCTCGATTGAGGATGTCTCGCTGCAAATCGTGGTCATCCAGGATTTCTTGAAGCACACCGCTCGCCAGTGGAAGCAGATCGTGGCCAACGTAGTTGACGATTGATGGTCGCTTTGCAATTGCAGGCCTGGAAAGGCAGAGCAAACGCAGCGACTGCTTACGAGAGAGTGCCCGCGGCGCTGGACAATGCATGATGGACGCAGTCAAGTTCGAGAAAACCTCGGCCGGTGGTTCTAAACCGAGATCACGCATGCGTCGTTGCGTTGGCTTGTTTGGCCGATCCTCATCGCGTTCCCATCGGGAAACTGTCCGCTGCGACACGCCAAGCATCTTAGCGAGAAGACGTTGCGACAAGCCGTACCGCCGCCTATATGACTTCAGCATGGCTGACCAGTTTTCAATCATGACACCCTCAATACGGTGAGACGCAAATAGACGTTGCAGTTGATTGTGACGGTTTACTAGACTTCGCTTGTGGTCAGTTTCTGGCGAAGCATGCACAATCCCGATGTTTGCCCGATCAGCAGAGTTGGATTCTGTTTGTCTTCTCTCCAAGACTACAGGCAAAAGCGGGGTGGCGGTGACCTAGTCAAATGGGTTGCCGCCACAGCTTAACTCCAACATATCAGCCGCATGCCCGCGCCAGATAAACCCCTACACCTGATGATCACTTCTGACACCGAGCAGTCCTCACTCATTCTTTCCAATTGCTCTGAAGGGCAGTCATTCATTGCTGGCCGATCGGACATCGACCTGCGGCGGAGACCGGCTTGGCGTTGTCAGAGTGGAGACACGCGGACAGGACAGCGTGCGCCGCAGTGAATCCCGAAGTGAGGTCAAGTCATGAGCCGTCGAATGCATGCCTCCCGTCTGGTGTGAAAGGCAAAGGAGTTCCTGCAGGCCTGGGCCTTTCAATCGAAAGCCAATCGTATGGACCCGAACTCGGGTCTCACGGCGTCTTAAGTGCCGGGCGAGATCGCAGGCACTCTGCATGCAGGTTTCATGTCCATCTGTGATCAGGACAATATCGCCAGATGTACCCATTCGCTCCAGCGTCTGAGCCGCCAATTGCACTGAGCTTGAAAGCGCCGTCGGACCTCTCGGGAGAAGTTGCGCGAGTTCAGCGATGATCCTGCCGCTAGTATTGTGAGATGGTGGGACTCTGAGCACAACGTCGTTGCAAGTGGAGGCCGGTCCACCGCTGTAGGTCACCAATCCGGTCGGACGCCAGCGCGCAATGTCGGGCAGCACGTCGGCAATCGCTCGTCGCGCCACTTCGATCTTGCGATCAACACGGTAGGTCGCTCCCATCGATCCGGACGCATCGAACACGATGATTGCATTCTCCTGGCAATGTCGGAGCCGTTCAGCACGGGCTTCGGCATGGCCCCATCCAAGAAGGATGAGAGTTGCCATCAGGAGCAAAACGAACTGTGCCGCGCGACCGAGCGATCGGGTCATAGGATCCACCAGAGTGCAGGTTCGCACAAAGCAAACGACAATTGGCAGATCCTAAGCGAGATCGCCTTTGTTGTCTCCAGAACATACAAAGCGGCGTTCGAGGGCCAAGTGGCGCACGATGGGCAAGGCAGCTGTCGGCCCTCGGCGGCGAACGCGGCATTGCGGCAATTCGCCAGCTATCAGTGGCTAATGCGGACCACAGACCAGCGACCCCAAATGCCAATCTGGGCCTGAGAGCGTCAGGTTGCGGTTCCGATCGCGACACCCGTGAAGCAGAGACGGGCCGTGAGAACATCTGGTTCAACACTGACTGCATGATGGCAAACCAGGATGTAATGGTCAGACGTCAGGCCGAGCACCGTGCCACGAGAGCAACGCATACGATTTACGGCCATCATGCAGCGAATTCCACCACTGCCTGAGCCGCAGTTCGCAGCGCTTCCGAAAAGCAAATGCTGACCTCAGGTCTGGCGCAGGCAAATCTCCATGAGCACGCTCATCAAGCGGGCAAATATTGCGGCCCGCATTGTTGATTTTTCGACCGTCTTGAATGAGTGAAGACCCGTCCACGAATTTCCGACCATGGAACTCGTTAGCAAAGGCCAGCCGGTCAGTACCGCGGCTGCTCGGCAAATAGTGTATCGGGCACGCGAGATAGTGTTGCGTTGGTAAAACGGGTCTGCAGAATTCGGGTGGCGGATGGCTTGAGTGGGTCGGATGAAATGGCATCGCTACGGCATCGCGCGACACCGACAGTCCCGATCGACGTGCCTCAGTTGGCGTCATGGAAGATAATGCCGGCGGTGTGGCGCCGGCCCGTGTGCAACCGGCTGACGCCGTGGCGCAGTTTCACGCGGTGATACCCCTTGGTGCCCCGGCGGGGGCGTTCATTGACCGCGAACAATGCTGCCTCGCCTTGTCTCAGGGGCACGACTTCGACACGCGATTGCATGCGCGGGCGCTGTTCGGTGATGACGAATTCGCCTCCTCTGAAACCGGCCGGGTCACTCAGCAGGATGACCAGCTGTAAAGGAAAGACATGCGCGCCGTAGACGTCCTGGTGCAGGCAGTTGTAGTCGCCAGCGTCGTAACGGAGCAGAAGCGGCGTAGGCCTGGTCTGGCCAGCGGCATGGCAGCGCGCGAGCATATCGGCGTGGCGGGCCGGATAGGTGATGTCGCTGCCGAGGAGCTCAGCCCAGCGGTTGGCGGTGCGGGCGGCGTGGGAATAGACCTGGGTGCGCAGGGTCGTGATGAGGGCGGGCAGGGGATGTGCGAAGTATTTGTACTCTCCGCGACCAAAGCCGTGACGGGCCATGTTGACGGTGGTCCGAAACGTGTCGTCGCGATCATACAGGTCGACAAGGGTCTGGCATTCGGCAGGTGTCAGGAGACGGCCAAGACGGCCGGCGCCATAGTCATCGAGTTCAGCATCGATTGTCGGCCAGTCGCAATTCTCGATGCGCAATTGCAGTGAGGAGACGGGGACGTCATCGTATCGGCTCTTGGGTGAAGCCGGGGCTGGTAATCGGCTGGTGCCTTGCTGCTGGGCCATCGGTCATCTCCTGTTCGTGACGATTTGGCGTAGGCGCTCGTGACGCAAAGCGACACCCGATTCGTGTGCAGCGCGCCGGCTTTTGGTGTCACGATGGCAGCTCGACGGCGTGTCGTGCCGGCGGCGACCGTCAGGTCGGCCCTGGGCTCGGGATGATGAACTCCCAGGGATTGGCTTCGCTGCCGCCAGGCGTGTCGACTTCGATCACGACGGGGCCGGTGGCTTTGAGCGCGGCCGCGAGGATCGGACGCAGGGCTTCCGGCGAGGCGACGCGGTGGGCCTCGACGCCGAACGCGCCCGCGAACTGCAGGAAATCGGGGTTCTCCAAGTGTGCACCGATCACGCGGTTGCTGAAACGCGTCTGCTGATCACGCAGCACATTGCCGAAAGAAGCGTTGTTGAAAATCAGCGTGACAAGTGCGATGCCCTCTTGCGCGGCCGTTGCCAGTTCCTGGGCGGCAAACATAAAGCCGCCATCGCCGGTCAGGCATACGACGGGCGTGGTGGGATGGGCAACCTTGACGCCAAGCGCCGAAGGGAAACCGAAGCCGAGCGTGCCCTGGAAACCTTCCGAAATATAGGTGCGTGGTTGCTGGACGGGATAGCCGAAATAGGATGTGAACCCGATCTGCGAGAGCTCGATGGTGATGATGCCATCCCGTGGCAGGACGCTGCGAATGACATCGAGATAGGCGAGCTGGGGTTGCACTTTTTCAATGTCGGTGCGGGCAGAGATCTTTGCTGAAGCAATGCGTTGGCGGTCTTGCCGGCGCGATGCCGGTTCGATGTGGCGCCGCGCGACGACGGCTGCGCATAGCGCCTCGGTGCCCGTGCGCGCGTCGGCGACGATCGCGGCGTGGGGGACCAGACGGCGCATTTCCACCGCATCGATGTCGATGCGCACGACGTGTGGCGGGGGTGCCGGACGGTCGATCAACTGCATCATGCCGGTCCAACGCATGTAGGGCAGTTCCAGCCTGGTGCCGATGCCGATCAAGACATCGGTTTCCGGCCAGAGGCGATAGGCGGTATGCGATGAGATGCCGAGTTCGTGATCTTCTGCAACAATGCCGCGGCCGCCGCGGAACGCCGCCACCGGTGCATCCAATGCTTCGGCGAGCGTGCGGACTTCGTCGGCGGCGTGCTGTGCACCCGAGCCGACCATGATCATCGGGCGCCGGGCCGTGGCAACGAGGTCGGCGGCGCGATCGATATCGTCCAGCAGGGGGGCGGGCGACGGCCTTATTTCAGCGGCCTGCACCGGCTGGGCCAGGGCGCTGGAAGCCATCGTGTCCCAGGCCATTTCGATGGCGACCGGGCCTGGACGCCCGGACATCATCTGGCGGAAAGCCTCGTTGACGATGTCGCCGACATCCTGCGGGCGCTCGATCCGTGCCGTCCATTTGACGAGCGTATCAAGTGTGCCGAGTTGATCTGAGAGCTCGTGGAGATGGCCGCGGCCGCGGTCAAGGAATGGCGTCGGCACCTGGCCCGTGATGCACAGCACCGGCGTGCAGGTGCCCATCGCGGTGCACAGCGCAGCCGTCGTGTTCAGCACGCCAGGGCCGGGCACGACGGAGAAGACGCCGGGCCGACCGGTCGAACGGGCGTAGCCGAAAGCCATGTACGCGCAGGTCTGTTCGTGGCGGGCACCGAACGTGCGGATACGATCGGTGGTTTGGGCGAGTGCATCGAAAAAGGGATACATCTGCGCGCCGGGGAGGCCGAAAACGGTATCGACGCCGTTGGCGATCAAAGCATTGACGATCGCGCCGCCACCGGTGACTTCGTGAGGGGTCATGACATCCATGAGTAATCCGATGGCCTGTCTGTTGTGTGTTGCGTTTCCTGAAGGGAAGAACGATCGCATTTTTCCACCAGCTAGTGCGCGATCGTGTCAACCGTCAACCGCCAAGGCGGCTACAGTGGTTCTGGACGCCGCTGTTGTGGCCTCGACGGGGACCAAGAAATGGGAGACGAGTTTTCTGCAGGGCATGCCCTGTCTCTCTGGTGATAAGAGATTGTGTCATCCATGATCCATGTTCGAATTGTCCCCTGGGCAGGGGAAACTGAACCGGGGTGGGCGCAGCAATTTTTTATCCGATGAATCAGGGTGCTACGGGTGGTGCGTGCAATTGGCGACCCGTTCTAACAAATTGTGATCGAGATTCTGTTTACACCGGTGTTCTGGTCGTCCTAGATCGCCATCTATATTGCGGAGGTTTTGGTCATGGTTTTTGAGCGTTTTGAAGAAGCGACACACGCGTGCGTGAATGCCCGGCGCAATTACTTGATGGCGCTTTGGGCTGGTAAGCAGATTGGTCTTTCCGGTGATGGTCTGCAGCGTTATGCTGTCGAGGTTCATGAAGCTGACACGGGCGCTGCAGGTCCGGAAGTCGTCGTTCGAAAAATCGAGCACGACCTGAACCAGGCGAACGTTATCGTCGGCGCTGAAACGGTTATGGAAACATTGAAGCGGTCTGAGTCGACGGCTCGGTGTGAGATTTTGTCGACGGACTGATGGCTTCTGACCGGTTTTCGCCTGGGTCGAGATTAGCCGACGGCAACGAATAGTCCGCACGGAAAAGAAGATTTGGCAGCGCGGAATCCGTGTCGTGAAGAACCGCTCAGAAGGGCGGTGCCGCGTAGTTTTTTGTAATGATGCTTGCCACCAGGAGGGCGGTGCGACATGAACCAGCAATTGATCAATGACGCGTCTCACTGGGTCGACGAAGCCGGCCGCATTGTGGCGCCCGAGCAGGCCCAAAGGGCGCTTAAAGCCAGTTTCGAGAAATCGCAGAAAACGGTTGGCGCCATCAAGGAGGTCATAGAAGACGCGACGCGAGAATATGGCAGGTCCTTGGACACGGTCGAGAGCCACTCATCGTCTCTTGGCGAGAAGATTATTCAGAACTACGCTTCGAATACAAAAGCAGCCGGCCAGTATGTTGCCGACCTGGCGTCCGCCAAGAGTCTGCCGGAAGCGGCACAGATTCAAATGGATTTCTGGAAAACGCAGTCCCAGGTCTGGCAGCGCCAGATGTTTGAAGTGTCAGCTATGTGGGGCCGATTGGCGTTTTACCCTTCGCTGTCTGCAACACATACCGTTGCCAAGTCCGTTCGCGAGGTCGTCAGCACGAAATAGAGGCGATGACTAAACCGTGCGCTAGAACCGAGTGCGGCAGGTGCCGATCCGAATGGCGAGGTGCGGGGGCATCCAACTGTGGGGCACGAAGTGCTGGCAGCTGGTCGTTCAACGGGCTGCAACGAATGATTGCCAATGCAACTTGTGCTGCAATTAAGCGAATAGCAATGAGTTTAGCGAATAATTGACGAAGCTCGACTTTGGTGGGGCGGCGATTTCGCTCGCCATCCTGTAAGCCATGGCTCGGATTTTCCGCACGATTTTGCGGTCCGAGACGCTTCCGGTCCAGAGCCCAAAAGGTTCGGCCCGTCCAGCTGCATGATGCATACGGCTCCTTCGATCTTAGCGCCTCGACGTTTTGAGGTTCTATCGTGCATCACGCGGTGATAGGAAAAACCATGAGTCCTCTCGTCAACGGGCCGGCTATCCAGACGTTCCTTTATTCGCGTCCAACGCATTGATCACGCTATCGGCAGGGGCACACGGCAGGACCGTGACTGCTCCTGAACGGAACGCGGCATAGAATCATGACCTCATTGAAACGGCTATCGGCACCTTGGATACCAGCGGCTGCTGCGCTGGCGGTCGCCTTTGCGTTTGGGCTCGTTTCTGCCCACCTCGTCCCGCTCGAGGGAATAATGTGGTCGTTCGAGCAATGGTTCGGCACCGCCGATACAACGGATGCATCACCCTTATCCAGCATCCCGAACGAAGCGATTATCGGCTTGGTCATGTCGGTTGGTGCCGTTACGCTGTTCATCTTACTAATGAAGTTTAGCGATACCGATGATAGCTTGACGGTGGTCCAGCCGGCGGCTACGCGTCAAACGAGCCGCTTGTCGCAGTCGGAACCCACTGTCGATCCATCCGTCCAACAGCGCGTGCTCGAAGAGGTCAACGCCGAGCTTGAAGGGCAGATCATCGCGCTGCTCTCCTTTATCAGCCACTATCTCGACCGGACCGATGCGGCCTCAGAAACGCTGAACCAGGCACACTCGGATTTGCAGTCGGCGGTCGACTTGGAGCAGATCCAATCCGTGATTGATTTCCTGGTCGCCAAGCACGAGGAAGACAAGAGCAACGTCCACGAACTGCGCAGCCGCCTGGAAGAGGCACAAACGCAAGCTGAGACGATGAGCAAACGCCTTGCGCAGGCAGAGAAGGCCGCTCAGCTCGATCCGCTGACATCGGTTGCCAATCGCACGTGGCTGGAATCGTTCCTGGAGGATGCCGTTGCCAACAGCCACAAAGAATCGACACCGATGTGCGTGGCGATGGCAGACATCGACCACTTCAAACGGATCAACGACAAGCACGGGCATCAGTCCGGCGACCAAGTGATCAAGAAGTTTGCAGAACTTCTTTCTGAGCATGCCAGATCGACAGACCTCGTGGCCCGCTACGGCGGAGAGGAATTCGCGATCGTTCTGCCAAAAACCGCAAGCGGCAGCGCCTTCCAGCTCGCGGAACGGGTGCGTAGCAGTTTTCAGAAAATCAAGCTTACCGATGTCGAATCCGGCAAGCTGATCGGTAAAGTCACGGCGTCATTCGGCATTGCCGAAATTCACGACAAAGAGACAGCCATGCAGCTTATTCGACGGGCAGATCGAAAGCTTTACGAATCAAAGCGAAAGGGGCGCAATCGCACCGAAGTGGAATCGAGTTCGTCTTAACAGTTGCCGTACGACAGGTGAGGCGGGCGTGTTGCGCGCTGCCTGCGCTACACCGGTTCAATTCACGACAGCATGGATGTCGAGTACGTGAGAGATCGAAGCTTCAGCAACCTATTGAATGAACTGCAAGCCGCGCGTTGTGCCAGCGAGCAGGATGCTGTGCGATACGCAGAAGCCATTGAGCGGTTTCGCGCACTGGCACGCCCGATCGTCGACGACGCGATCGATGCGCTGACCGGCGGGCGTCATCGCTGCGACGGAATTGCGCGCGCGCAGCACGCATACAAGCGCGTCGCAGCGAAAGAGTCGTGTCCAGGCGTGCGTAGAATAGCGTCGGTGAGTATGACGTTCGCGGAGCTGACGCGGGAACTTGGCAACGCACCGGACATCAAGAAGCTGCGCGGATTACGCCGTCGATTTGCGTTTGGTCGGCATCCGGACCGGGTGATGAATGCGGATCGAGGCCAGGCGACAGCGGAAATGCAAATGGCGAACGACCTGATCGACCAAGCGATTCGACAGTCCCTGGTGGATGCCGCGGGTTGAACGAACTTCCGGGACTCGTGCCTCGCCGGAAAACATAGATCGCCGGTTATGACGCAAGGTCGATATTCTCAAATTAGCTACAATTTATCGCTTCTTGCGTAACGAATACTTTTAAGTTTTTCGATATCTTTTTCCAGATCAAGGAATGACTTCTTGCTGTAAGGGTTCGCACATGTACGCGAGGAGTCCGACTTGCCCCATTCCGTATCCGCCACCGAAGATCCAGCATTTCGCATTCCCATGCTGCAGGCTGTGGTCGCTTGCGTATTGGCTGCTGCGGTTCTTGTTGTTGCGGCCGGATTTGGTTCGAAGTTTGTTCTCCACGCCCTGCTGGTGCAGCAGGCATCATCGACGGGCATGGATTGGGCGCGTCATATCGAAGCTCGGGTTCCGGGCATGTCGCAGGAGACGGACGCATCCGGCAAGCCCGTCGCGCTCAAAGCGCCGCCATCCAAAGAATTCACGGACATGGTCAACGGCATGTTCGCGGTCGGCAACATCTATCAGATCGATGTGATCAACCCGGACTGCTATTGCGACATCAGCTTGGGCTCGTTCGCAGCCAAAGTCGGCGGGGCAAAACAGTCACCGCACCAAGATCACGCGGGCCACATTCACCACGATGGCCATGCTGCGGACGTGCCTGCAGGAAGAACCGGTTCGACTGGTCAGGGCAATCAAGCCAAATCATTGCCGCAGCCGGTGGTCCAGCACGTTTTTGAAAGCAAGAGTAAGCACAATCCACGCACTTTCGGCAGCAATAAGAAAAACCGATGGCCGGTTGATCGCGCGACGGTTCGTTCGATCATTGCGTCGGGCAACCACAGTATTTTCATTCGAGAGGGTGTTGGTGACAACCAGCCGCGGACGTTCGGCGAAGTTTATCACCCCGTTTCTATCAACGGAGAGTTGTCTTATGTCCTGAGGGTTCTGGTCGACCTGGAGCAACAAAGAACCCAGTACGTGATGGTGCTGCAGCGCGGCGCCGGCTTGTTCCTTCTGCTGCTGCTCTGCGCTTCCGGATATCCGGCGATCCGGTACTTCACTGCGTCGAAGCGGCAGGCGCTTGCCAATCACCGTGCTCGCTTCCTAGCAACCCATGACATTTTGACGGGGATATCAAACCGCAATGCTTTCCAGGAACAGGTGCCCAGGATCCTGGAGCGCTGCCGGCAAGGCGGCAAGTCGGCGATATTGATCCAGCTTGATCTCAACAAGTTCAAAGAGATCAACGATCACTGTGGTCATCAGGCCGGTGACCAGCTGCTGCGCGAGTTGGCGCATGCGTTGAGCGCGAGCCTGCCGGAGTCCGCTCATGTCGCACGCCTTGGTGGTGATGAGTTCGTAGCAGTCGTTGGTGGACTGGCGCAGGATGAGATCGACGACGTCAGATTTGATGACTTGCCGAGAGCGGTCTCTTTCGATTGCTCGCTCACGGGACAAACAATCGCGGCGACCGTATCGGGAGGATCGGCCTGCTTTCCACGCGACGGGAAGACGCTCGATGAATTGATGCGTAGTGCCGACCTGGCACTTTATGATGCCAAATCCCTTGCAAAAGGAGGCATTCGCAAGTTCAACTATCGGATGCGCGCGGACTTTGACGCACGCGTTCAGCTGCGCGAAGAATTCAAGAATGCACTGCAGAACTCACAGATCGAGCCGTTTTACCAGCCGCTTGTCAGCCTCGAAACCGGACAGGTTGTCGGTTTCGAATCCCTGGCGCGATGGCGTCATCCGGAAAAAGGTCTCTTGACACCCTTCGTATTCGAGGAACTCCTGTCCGACCGGGAAATCGGCCAGATGGTCGGGGCGGTCATGTTTGAGTCAGTCGTGGCCGACATGAAGGCCTGGCGGCTGGCGGGCGTGCCGTTTGAGCGGATCACGCTGAACATTGGCGAAGGCGATCTGTTGCAACCGGCGTTCGCTTCGAACATCCTGTCGACGCTCAACGAGAACGGACTGTCGCCGAGTGAGTTCGCGATCGAAGTTACCGAGACCTGCATGTTCGGCAGCAATAAAGCCGAATTCACACGTCAACTGGAGCAACTTCGCACGGCCGGCTGCGATGTCGCGCTTGATGATTTCGGCACCGGCTATTCATCGATCACGCAGATCAAGGAATTGCCGTGTACCGCCGTCAAGGTCGACAAGTCCTTCGTACGCGATGTCGAGTCGAACGATGCGGACCAGGCGATCATCGAAGCTCTGCTCAAGCTCGGCCAGTCGATCGGGTTCAAGGTCGTACTGGAAGGCGTCGAAACCGAGGAGCAGCGCGACTTGCTGCGATCGATGGGCTGCCGTCTGGCGCAGGGGTATCATTATTCAGCACCGGTGCCCGCTACTGAAGTGCCGTTGCTGATCGACCTTTTGAACGGCATCAAGAATCAATCGGTTGAGGCGGCATAATACACCCGTTTCTCGGCGCTCTGTCGGCGTTAGGCAATGAGACATGTTGCGGTGATCCACGAGCTGATTGCGGAAATTCTTTTATCGATCGTGCCGTCGCGCTAGGCTTGCGTCCCGACCTAGCAAGATGGGACTGCAGCCGTGATCGAGAAAGATAAGGCCACAATCGAGTCGCGCATGGCGACGTTGGATGATGAACGTTTGGCTGCAGGCGCCGAACCGGCCCGTGAGCCGGATTTGCCGATCATTGATCCGCATCACCACCTTTGGGATTTCCCGTCGCACCGTTATCTGCTTGAAGATATTCTTGCCGATACCGGGAGCGGCCATAATATTGAGCAGACGGTCTTTCTCGAGTGCGCGGTGTTCTATAGGCCTGACGTGAGCAGAGACATGCGCTACGTCGGCGAGGTCGAATTCGCGAACGGAGTTGCTGCGATGGCGGCGAGTGGCCGCTACGGCTCGACCAAAGTGGCAGCGGGGATTGTCGGGCGCGCCGACCTCGCCACGGGGGCAGCGGTTGAAGAAGTGCTGACCGCCCAGATCGCAGCTGGATGCGGACGCTTCAAGGGTATCCGCCACGCTGCTGGATGGGAGGATAGAACGCGCGGGATTCACAATAGCCACACCAATCCGCCGCCGCACCTCTATCGAGATGATTTGAAATTCCGTGAGGGCTTTAGAAAGCTTGGCGACTTGGGGCTGACGTTTGACGCGTGGCTCTATCATCCGCAGTTGGGTGACCTGATCGATTTGGCCCGCGCCTTTCCAGAGCAGCCGATCGTGCTCAATCACGTCGGTGGGCCGCTGGGACTAGAGTACTACGCTGATCGAAGTGAGGAAGTATTCGCCACCTGGAAATCTTCGATTGTCGAACTCGCCAAATGCGAGAACGTCACAATGAAAGTTGGCGGCATGGGCATGAAGCTAAACGGCTTCGGGTTCGAATTGCGCGAACGGGCGCCATCTTCTGACGAGTTGGCCGAGGCATGGCGGCCCTACGTTGAAACCTGCATCGAAGCCTATGGCGCTGATCGCTGCATGTTCGAGAGCAATTTCCCGGTCGACAAGATCAGCGGCAGCTATGGCAATTATTGGAACGCCTTCAAAAAGCTGGCCGCCGGTGCCTCGCCCGACGAGAAAGCACAGCTGTTCAAGGAGACGGCGAAGCGCTTCTATACGCTCAATGACTGAATAAATGGACCCCACACAGGAGAAACCTGATGGCCACGATGGATCGTCCGAAAACGATGAAGGATCTGCCGCCGCAGCACGCCAGTGAACCGCGGAGTGATGCCGAGGCACGGGCACGGTTCTTCAACTCCGGCAATGCGTTCAACATGATCCTGCCGGAGGTGCCCAATGCGGTGTTTGCCGATGAGCCTCGGCGGGCGCTCGACCCGGCGACACCGACCGGCGTGATCAACTGTGATGTGTCGAATGAGATGCAGTGCCCGTTCCCGGCGACGTCACCGTTCCTGCTAGCGCGTTACGTTCGTGTCAATGCCGGTGAGCACTTCGCGCAGACGCCGCGGGCGACAGGTGTGGTGCACTTTGTGATCGAGGGCAGCGGCACGACGGAGTCGGGCGGCGAAGTGATTTCATGGCAGGCGGGTGATGTGTTCATCGCGCCCGGTGGTGTCGAGGTCGTGCATCGTGCGGGCGACGAGCCAGCTGTGCTGTGGGCGTGTGGAAACGAGCCGCAGCTCAATTTCGAGAACCTGCAGCCGCCGATACCCGGCGAAGCGCCGACCGGCCTGGTGCATTTTCCCGGTGACGAGATCGATCGCCAGATCGACCACATCTACAGTTTTCCACGCGACCCGAAGGAGCCGGGTCTGGCGCTGGTGTTCTCATCCGACAAGCAGCAGGAAGGGCGCAACATCCTGCCAACGCTGACGCTTGCGATGAACACGCTGCTTGCCGGCGCCGTGCAGCGCCCGCATCGGCACAATTCGGTGGCCGTGTCGCTGGTCATTCAGGGCGACAAGTGTTTTTCGAAGATCGACGGCGTGCGTAAGGACTGGGCGCCGTGGGCGACAACGATCACGCCGCCTGTTTCGGTGCATTCGCATCACAACGATGGCGATGCGCGCGCGATGTTCCTGATCGTGCAGGACGGCGGCTTGTTCTATCATGCCCGCGCGATGGGGTTCGAGTTCGTCGACGCGTAGCGGCAGGGGCTGGAACAGGTGAAACGGCGATGGGAGGATTGCCGATGAGTGATCTGGGGCAAACGGTCTATGGCGACATCACGGTTCAGTGCCTGCATCCGGCGATTGCCGGCGCGGTGCACGGCGTCGATTTTTCCGAGCCGCTGACAGCTGGGACGGTCACTGCGATCAAACAGGCCTGGGCGGACCACCTCGTGCTGGTGTTTCCCGACCAGCCCATCAGCGATGAACAGCACGTCGCGGTGACGCGTTATTTCGGCGCGCCGGAAGTGTTTCACCAGAACCGCATCAAATCGAAGACGGTGCCGGAAATCTTTCGGGTTGCGAACACCGATGAGGAGGGCAACCTGGTGCCGCCTTCGGATCCGGTCCAGCAGCAGCTCTCGAGTGCGCGCAAGTGGCATACGGATTCGAGCTATCGGGAAAAACCGGCGATCGGCTCGTTGCTGCACGGCGTGGAGATCAGCCGGACGGGCGGCGTGACCTGCTTCACCAACATGTACGCCGTGTACGAAGCGTTGCCAGGGCGTCTGAAAGTGCAGGTTGAAGGGCGCAAGGCGTGTCACGACTTCGATATGCTGAGCCGGCTGACCGGCGCGCCGAGAGCGACCGATGCGGAGCGCGCGGCGATGCCGCCGATCTGGCAGCCGATGGTGCGCCGGCATCCGGTCACGGGGCGCAAATCGCTGTATATCAGCCCGATCTACAACGATGCGATCGAGGGCATGGCGGACGACGCGGCGGTGGCGTTGATCAAGGAACTTGCCGAATTCGCCGGGCAGCCCCAGTTCGTCTACGAGCACAGATGGTCGCCGGACGACATCGTGATGTGGGACAACCGCTGCACGATGCACTATGTGACGCCGCATGATCCGAGCGAGCGGCGCGTCATGCACCGGACGACGATCGCTGGCGAAGAGGCTGTCGAGGCCGCGTGATCGCGCGGGCCGTGTGCGTTGTCAGGCGGCGATTGCGTCTCGCACGGAGGGCATGACCTCTGTTGCGAAGCGCTCGATGTAGGCCGGATCAGCGCCTTTGGGTACGTGCGACGGGACGGGGTGCGGGATGACCATGTCGATCTTGTATCCAAGCTTGAGCACGGTGATCAGTTGTTCGGCGATCATCGGTGGCGGGCCGTAGAGCGCGAACGATTCCGTGATCTCATCCGACAGGAACGAAACAATGCGGCCGGCGGCCTCGAGGTCGCCGGCATGATGGAAGTCGGGCCAGACCTGTTTCTTGAGTTCATGAATGTCGGGGCCGTCCCAGCTAAAGCCTGGCGGGTCGAACAGCGCCGGCGTGTACTCGTAGTAGCCGGCGGCCATTGAGCGGCCCATCAAGGCGGCGCGTTCCATGTCGTCGGTCAGGATCGTGTGGAGGATGATGGCGATCTTGACGTCGTCCGGATTGCGCCCGGCTTCCGCGGCGCCGGCGCGCACGGCATCGATGGCGGTGCGCAGGTTGGCCTCGTGACGCCCAACGCGGATGAAGACGCCGTCGGCAACGCGTCCCGCCATGCGCAACGTGCGCGGCCCACCGGCGGCAATCCATAGCGGCACCGGCCGGGCATGGCGTAGCTTGGCCGGCCGGGCGGCACCGACGTCGACGTCGTCGCCGGCGAGGAGGCGGCGGGTCAGGATCGTGTCTGCTTCCAGCTCGGCAACACGCGCCGGCCGCTTGCCCATCAGGCGTACGGCGGTATCGCCAACGCCGTAGCCGAGCAGTGCGCGACCGGGCGCCAGCGCATCCAGGGTCGCGATCGACGAGGCGAGGACGGCCGGATCGCGCATCACGGGTGTTTCGATCAGCGGTCCGAGATGGATGCGACCGGTTGCGACGGCGGCGAAGGCGAGGTTGATGTACGGGTCCTGCAGCAACAGCGGCGACGAGGGGATGAACGCGTAATCCCAGCCGAATTCCTCGGCGCGCTTGACGTCGGCGGCAAAGGTGTGCGGGGAGGAATAATCGAATCGGTTGAGGCCGAAGGCGGGTAGCGATGTCATGCAGCGTCTCACGGAAATAGCGGTTTGTATCGCCAGTGTAGTTGCGTTCGCGGCGATGATCTATGATGGATGGTGACGGATCGGCTGTGGGATGGTTGATCGCGGGAATGGAGGACTGTGCGTGCGCTGTGAAGTTGTAGCGATTGGCACCGAGCTGCTGCTCGGGATTATCAACGACACGAACTCATCGTGGATCGGTGAACAGCTGGCTCTGGCCGGCATCGACTCGTTCTATCAGGTGAAAGTCGGCGACAACTTCGATCGCATCGAGGCGACGCTGCGCACGGCGCTTGAACGCTCCGACGCCGTGATCTGTTGCGGCGGGCTGGGGCCGACCCAGGACGACATAACGCGCGATGTCATTGCCAAGATCATGGGCGGCGGCATGGCGCGCGATGAGGAGATCGCGGCCGAGATCCGTCGGCGGTTCGAATCGCGTGGCCGGCACATGACCGAGAACAATCTGCGCCAGGCCGATGTACCGGTCGGCGCGCGCACGATTGCCCAGATGCCCGGCACGGCACCGGGACTGGTTTGCCCGATCGGCGACAAGGTGATTTACGCGGTGCCCGGCGTGCCGCGCGAAATGAAAACGATGATGGAGGGCACGATCCTTCCCGACCTGCGCGAACGTGCCGGAGATACCGGTGTGATCCGCTCACGCGTGTTGCGCACCTGGGGGCTGAGCGAATCCGGGCTCGCCGAAATTCTGCACGACCGGATCGAAGAACTCGACCGGACCGGTGAGGCGACCCTGGCGTTCCAGGCTAGCGGCATCGAGGGCATCAAGCTGCGCATTGTCGCCAAGCGTGACGACGAGGCCGCGGTTGCCGCCGCGCTCGATGCCGAAGAGGCGAACGTTCGCCCGCTGCTGGGGGACGCGATTTTCGGTGTCGACGAGGAAAACATGGAGGCGGCGGTGATCAACCAGCTGCGCGCTCGGTCAATGACGCTGGCGACGATCGAAACATTGACCGGCGGTATTCTGTCATCGCGACTGACCGCGGCCGACCTCGCCATGCAAACGTTTTTCGGCGGCAGCGTCGTGCCGGCGGCGTTGATGCCGGGCGCAGCTTCGGGCGCGACGCCGGCAGAACGTGCCATGGCGCTGGCAACCAAGGCGCGGCAGGACTTCGGCACGGATGTCGGCATCGCGGCCATCGAACCGGAGCCGCAGGAAGGCATGGCACCGGCGACGATCGTAATGGGCGTTGCAATCGGTGACGATACGGCGTCGGATTCGATCATCTGGTATCCGGACCCCGAGCGCATGCGCAACTATGCCGTGATCAGTGTTTTGAACTTCCTGCGCCGGACACTGAACGGGCGCTGAGCCGCGGAAACGCGACGAAGAATCCAGATGAAATGACGCTGCCGGAGCACTGATGGACGGGTTCGCGGAATCCTTGAGTTGCGATTTGCGACAGGATGCGGCCTGATGCGACTTCGCTCTCGGCACGAACAGCTGGAATTCGATACATGGAAACGCACGCACGCGTCGTGGTGATTGGCGGCGGCCTGGTTGGCTGCAGCATCCTCTATCATCTCACCAAGCTGGGCTGGACGGACGTCGTTCTTTTGGAGCGTGACGAGCTGACCGCCGGTTCGACCTGGCACGCGGCAGCGGGCCTGCACGGCCTGCACGATAACAACAACATCACCAAGCTCCAGTACTACACGATGGGGCTCTACAAGGAGCTCGAAGCGGAAACCGGCCAGGGCTGCGGCGTGTTTCAGCCGGGCTCGCTGTACCTCGCGCAAACCAAGGACCGTGAGCACCAGCTGCGTATCCAGGCGGCGAAGGCACGGTACTTCGGCTTTAATTTCCATGAGCTGTCGATCGCCGAGGCGCAGGAGATGCACCCCTTGGTCGACTTCGATGGTGTGCGCTGCGTGATGCTCGAGCCGGACGGCGGCAACGTTGACCCGTCCGGCGTGACCCATGCCTACGCCAAGGGCGCGCGGGCGCGTGGCGCCAGCATCCATCGCTTTACGCCGGTGCTGGAGACCAATGCGCGTGCCGACGGAGGCTGGGACGTCGTGACGGACAAGGGCACGATCCACGCGGAGATCGTCGTCAACGCCGCCGGCCTGTGGGGCCGTGAAGTGGCGGCACTGGCCGGATTCGAACTGCCGTTGATGACGATGGAGCACCAGTACTTCGTCACCGAGACGATTGACGAGGTCGCTGCAGTTGGTCGTCGATTGCCATCGGTCGCCGATCGCGATGGCGAATACTATTTGCGCCAGGAAGGCCAGGGCCTGCTGGTCGGCGCTTACGAGCGCGATGGCCGGTTCTGGGCGGAAGAAGGGACGCCGCTCGACTTCGGACATGAGCTTTTGCCCGATGATCTCGGACGCATCGAAGAGAATATCATGCGCGCGTGCGCACGCGTGCCGGTGCTGGGCACGGCCGGGATCAAACGTGTGATCAACGGACCGATGATCTGGTCACCGGACAGCGCGGCATTGTTCGGGCCCGTCCCGGAGCTGAAGAACTACTTCTGCTGCAACGGCATCATTCCCGGGTTCAGCCAGTCGGGTGGACTCGGCATGCTGCTCGCGCAATGGATCGTCGAGGGCGAGACCGAACTCGACATGTTTCCCTGGGACATGTCGCGCTACGGCAGCTGGGCATCGAAACCGTTCACCAAGGCGCGCGCGCTCGACTGCTACAGTCATCGCTTCAAGATCCATTTCCCTTACGAGGAGCGCGACGCCGGACGGCCCGTGCGAACGCGCCCTGCGTATGCGCGCCAAAAGGAGATGGGGGCGGTGTTCGGGCTCAGCTACGGCTGGGAGCATCCCCTTTGGTTCGCCGGCAACGGTGCCTCTCCAGTCGACGAATATGGTTTTGAGCGCCAGAGCTGGTTTGAGCCGGTGGGCAAGGAGTGCCGGGCGTTGCGCAACGACGTTGGCATCATCGATGTCTCGAATTTCGCCAAGTACGAGATCAAAGGCACCGGCGCCGGCGCGTGGCTCGACAGCGTTGTCGCCAATCATGTGCCGAGGGAAGTGGGCAAGTCGTGTCTGGCGCCCCTGCTCGGCCTGCGCGGTGGCATTGCAGGTGATTTCACCATCACGAAACGCGGTGAAGATCACTTCATGATGTTCGGGTCAGGCATGGCCGAGCGCTATCACAAACGGTTCTTCGATCATGTCCCGCGACCGACCGGAGTGTCCTTCGAATCGCGCACCGATGCGCTGGCAGGATTCAACGTCGCCGGGCCGAAATCCCGCGAGTTGCTCGAGCGGCTAACCAACGCGGATCTCGGCAATGACGCATTTCCGTTCTTCCAATCGCGCGATATCACGATTGCGGGCATTGAGGCCCTGGCCTTGCGCGTTTCATTTACCGGGGACTTAGGCTGGGAAATCTACGCACCGGCCGATCATCAGCTGAAGCTTTACGATGCGTTGCTCGAGGCTGGCGCAGAGCTTGGCGTGCGGCCGGTCGGCAGCCGTTCTCTCCTGAGCCTGCGGGTGGAAAAGGGATATGGCAGCTGGGGACGGGAGTATTCGCCCGAGTACTGGCCGCAGGAGGTTGGACTGGACCGGCTGGTCAAGGTCGACAAGCCGGCGTTCATCGGGCGTGAGGCGTATCTTGAACTCAAAGACAAGCCGGCGCGTGAAAAGCTGGTGATGCTCGAGATCGATGTCGGGAACGCTGATGCCGTCGGCGGTGAGCCGATCTTCGCGACGTCCGGTGCGGCCGCCGGTCGGATAACGTC
>JBPCVZ010000363.1:0-17490 GCA_051010015.1 Hyphomicrobiaceae bacterium | reverse complement strand
TGTCTCACCGTGCCCGACAAGGTCGTAGGTAATGACCCGGTAGGGAGGCTGGAGATCGTCGAGCTGCCATTGCCACATGTCCCGCGTGAGACCGAGCCCGTGAACCAGGACGACCGGATTGGCATCTGTCGGCCCGGAAACGTCATAGCGCGTGCCGCGCGCGGTGATCGACGTCATCAGTTGGCTACCCCGCGTCCGTCTCTCGTTTCGGCAATCTGCTGGCCGCCTATTGAGGATGTGGATATGCTGCGTTGATGTGATCAACGGGATGTTAGTCATGAACGCGCTGAAACGCTATCAAATGCTGATCGACGGCAACTGGGTCGATGCCGCCGATGGGAGAACTTTCGAGAGCATCAACCCGGCCAATGGCGAGACCTGGGCCGAGATCCCCGAAGCCGCTGCAAGCGATGTCGACCGGGCGGTACGGGCCGCGCATCTGGCGCTGCGCGAGGGCCCCTGGTCGAAAGCGACGCCGACCGAACGCGGCCGCTACCTGCGCCGCCTCGCGGACCTGCTCGCCGACCGCTCTGAGGAACTCGGTCGCAGCGAGACGGTCGACACCGGCAAGCTGCTCGGCGAAACACGCTGGCAGGCAAAGTACATTGCCGAGTTCTTTCACTACTACGCGGGCTGTGCCGACAAGATCCAGGGCGCAACGCTGCCGATCGACAAGCCCGACATGATCGCGATGACGATGCGCGAACCGCTCGGTGTCGTCGCCGCGGTGGTACCGTGGAATTCGCAGCTGTTCCTCGTCGCCGTCAAGATCGGCCCGGCGCTGGCCGCCGGCAACACCGTCGTTCTGAAAGCGTCCGAACACGCTTCCGCACCGATGCTGGAGTTCGCGAAGCTGACCGAAGAGGCCGGCTTCCCGCCCGGCGTCGTCAATGTCGTGACCGGCCACGGCGATCCGTGCGGGCAGGCGCTGACCACCCATCCGCTGGTCGCCCGCATCAGCTTTACCGGCGGCCCCGCGTCGGCCCGCCACGTCGTGCGCAATTCAGCCCAGAACTTTGCCCAGGTCTCGCTCGAACTCGGCGGCAAATCTCCGTTCGTTGTCTTCGACGACGCCGACATCGAAAGCGCGGTCAACGGTTCGATCGCCGGAATTTTCGGCGCGACCGGGCAGAGCTGCGTCGCCGGCTCGCGGCTCTATCTGCACGAAAAGATCGCCGATGCGTTTCTGGAACTCATGGTGGCGCGCGCGAAAACCATCCGGCTCGGGGATCCGCTTGCCGAAGACACGCAGATGGGGCCGCTGGCGACGACCGGGCAGTTGCAGCGCATCGAGACGGAAGTGGCACACGCCGTATCCGAAGGCGCCACCCTCCTGACCGGCGGCAAGCGCCCGAACGCACCCGATCAGGGCTGGTACTACGAGCCGACGATCGTTGCGTGCCCGAGCCAGAAACTGCGGATCGTCGATACCGAGCTGTTCGGGCCGGTGCTGAGCGTGCTGCGCTTCAAGACGGAAGAGGAGGTGGTGGCGCTGGCGAACGATACCCGCCATGGCCTAGCCGCCGGCATCTTCACGAAGGACAACGCCCGCGCGATGCGCATGACCAAGGCCATCCATGCCGGGATCATTTGGGTCAACACCTATCGCGTCGTCTCGCCGATCGCGGAGTTCGGCGGTTTCAAGGAGTCGGGTTACGGGCGCGAAAGCGGCATGCAGGCGGTCTACGACTACACGCGCCCGAAGACGATCTGGATCAACACATCCGACGAGCCGATGAGCAATCCGTTCGTCATGCGGTGATAGTGGGCTTGTGTGGGGCTCTCCGGTAGATGCGCATAGCGCTCTGTGAAGTGGCATGCGGGCCTGGAATTGTTGCACAATCCGGCGCGTTTGTGCCGGCGGGGCATCGAGGCTTACACCAACCGCGACGCGAAAGACCCCGGATAAACACTGCGTGTTTTCCGGGGACGCGACAGATTGCGAAGTCGGCATTTGTGATGACCCTGGCCCCGCCTCAACGTCCGGCGTCATACCGGCACGTGTTGCCGGTATCCATTGCGCCGCAAGCGCGTGCGTTGCCGAGGGGCGATGCCGCGACGCGATTGCCACGACCGCGCGCTTCGAGAAATGGACCCCGGTGACGCGCACCGGGGTGACCCCGCCATGTGGTTCGACGAGGGGGAAAACAAGCGGAATCCGATTGCTGGACGCAACCCTTCTTTAGAAAAATCTGATCAATTCGGACCGAAATCGAAAACGGTTGCCGGATAAATACTGCGTGTTTTCCGGGGACGCGACAGCGGCGGGTCTACGGATTCCGACTGATACGCAGCACCTTGTCGCAATGCCGGCTCATGCACCGCAAAGGCACCGTGGCTTCTGCTCCTGGCGCGTCCCCGGACGGCTGCGCAGCAGACGATCCGGGGCCCTTCGCCTCGCAGTTCAGGCGGTGCTTCGATGACCGGTAGGACCAAATGTGGGGCGATCGTGCGCCGCTCGATGTCATGTCTATCGCAATGCGTAGCATAGCAAAAACGTGTGCTCGCAAAAGCTTGTTTTGATTGTGTAACAGCTTAACCGGACAGCAGTGGGCTTACGCCGGAATGACGACGTGGGAGATGACGACAGCTTAACGAGATCGCCTACCCGTCGAGGTCCGGCAGGGACGGGCGTCGGCCTGACCACGGCCGCGCTTTTTCGAACAGTGCGGCAGCACGCAACAGCAGCGCGTCTTCGCCGCGCCGCCCGACAAGTTGTAGCGCGAACGGCAGGCCGTCCGAGCTGAAACCGGCCGGCAGCGTGATCGCCGGGTTGCCGCTGAGGTTGAACGGGTGCGTATAGGGATACCAGGATTGCCGGACGGGGCCGACCTTCTTGTTGTTGATGACCACGTCGGAAAAGAAGTCGTGGTCGATCGCCAGCGCGGTGCGTGCCAGCGTCGGCATGACGAGGATGTCGGTTTCCTCGAACCAGCCCTGCACCTGCCGGTAGATATCGGTGCGCGTGAAGATCGACTTCAATACGTCCTCGCCCGACGTGTCACGGCCCTGGTCCATCTGGCGGAGCAGCGTCTCGCTCATGCGGTCGCCGAACTCAGGGACAAACTGGCGGTATCGCGCATTGAGCAGCGAGGACCACAGCGCCTGGAAGATCGGTTCTGCCGGCGCGAAATCGTCCGCCATCTCGTCGATTGCAGCGCCGTGTTCGGCAAAGCTCCTGGCAGCGTCCGTGCATGCGGCGAGCACGTCGCCGTCGACTTCGCTGTTGCCGAGATATGGGCGCCAGGCCATGCGGATACCGGAAAGATCCCTCGCGCCATCGACCGCGTCGACGAAGCCGGTCGCCGGCAGGAAATAGGAATGCGGGTCACTGCGGTCCATGCCGGCCATCGCCTCGAGCATCAACGCACAGTCGCGCACCGTCCGCGTCGTCGGGTCGATATAGGAGGTGTTGCCGTAGGCATCCGGCGCGGTGTCATGCGGCACGAGGCCGAGCGACTTCTTGAAGCCGACGACGCCGTTGCAGGCGGCCGGGATACGGGTCGACCCGCCGCCGTCGGTCGAGATCGCCAGCGGTGCGATGCCGGCGGCGGTGGCGACGGCGGCGCCGCCGGATGAGCCGCCTGACGTGTGGTCCCTGCTCCAGGCATTGCAGGTGCGCCCGAACAGCGGCGCCTCGGTCAGGGGCTTGTGGCCAAACTCCGGCGTGGTGGTCTTGGCGATGATGATCGCGCCGGCCGCCTTCAGGCGCGCAACCGCGATGGCATCTTTCGCCGGCACGTTGTGCTCGAAGACATAGGAGCCGAACGTCGTCTTGATGCCGGCGGTGTTGACCAGGTCCTTTACCGTCACCGGCACGCCGTGCAGTGCACCGAGCGTATCGCCGCGCATAACCGCAGCTTCGGCGTCGTGGGCCGCCGCCAATGCCTCATCGGCGCAGATCGTGATGAACGCGTTCAGCGAGGCCTGCGATCGTTCGGCACGTTCGAGGAGTGCCGTCGTGACCTCGACCGGCGACAGCGATTTTTCTTTTATGCGCGCGGCCAGCTCGGTGGCCGACATGTAGGCAAGGTCATTGGTCGACATGGCGTACAGTCCTACGTGTTGCGGGAGCGGGGTTGCCCTTGTCAGAAGGAGACCGCGGCGGCCATGCCGTCCGCGGATGGATCGGCGCCACCATCAAGGCGGCCGTCCTGGATGCGAATGGTGTGGACGGTCGGGTGCATGTAGCTCATCGCGTGGCGCAACGTCGGATAGCCGCGCGATTGCAGCTCGCGTTCCGTCGCGCGCAGGATGCGGTTGGTCACCTCGATGGTGTCGGAGGTCGTCGTGAAGCGCGGCGCCGAGACGGCCTCCTGTGCCGACATGCCGAAATCGATGACGTTGAGGATGGCCTGCAGGTTGCCCATCGTGATCGTCGTGCCGCCGGGCGCACCGACCAGCAGATACGGTTTGTCATCCTTGAAGACGATGGTCGGCGAGAGCGCGGAGAAGCGCGCCTTGCCGGGCGCCAGCGAACCGGTGTGGCCCGGGCGCGGGTCGAACACCATCATGCAGTTGTTGTACATGAAGCCGAGCCCTTCGGTGACGGTCCCCGAGCTCGATCCCAGCGAGTGCGTCATCGACACCGAGTTGCCGGCACTGTCGGCGACGCAGATGTGCGTGGTTTCCTTGCTTTCGGCACCGCCGCCGTTCATGCGCGGGACATGGGTCTTCTCGCCACGTTTGATGCGGTCCGCCATGCGGGCCGCGTAGTCCTTCGACATCAATTCGTCGAAGGGGATGTCGACGAAGTGCGGGTCGCCCATGCGGCTGTCCTTGTCGACGGTGGCGATCTTCATCGCCTCGGACACGGTTGCGATGTAATCGGGAGAGTTGTGCCCCATGCCGGCCAGGTCGAAGTTTTCTAGGATGTTGAGCATCACGATGATCATCAGCCCGCCGCCGGGCGGCTGGTTCGTCGCAATCCGGTAGCCGCGATAGTCGGTCCACAGCGGCTCGGTGTGCTCGGTCGCACACGATGCCAGATCCTCGCGCGTGATCAGGCCGCCGTTGGCGCGCATGTCGGCGTCGATCCTGGCGGCGATCTCGCCGTGGTAGAAATCCTCGATGCCGTGTTCGGCAATGCGCCGGTAGGTGCGTCCCATGTCGGGATTGCGCAAAAGCTCACCGACACCGTAGAGCGACCCGTCCGCCTTGGTGTAGATGCGCGCGGTTGCCGGATCATCGGTGAGGCCGCGGATGCGGGCGATGCGGCCGTTTTCCTCGCCGCGCATCCAGAAGCCGTGCACATGCGGGCGCACGGCGAAGCCTTCCTCGCAGTAGTGAATGGCGGGTTCTATCACGTCCGCCAACGTGCGCGTGCCATAGAGGTCCAACGCTTCGCCGAACGCTTTCAAGGTCAGCGGCGTCGTCATCGACTGATAACCGATCTCGTTGACCTGGCCCTTGAGCACGAAACCGAAACCGTCATCGCACTCGCGCACGATCGCGTCGGCCCACATGTCGGGGCGCGTCGCAAGCGGCGCGCGGCCGTGAAAGTCGATCAGCTTGTGCACGTTCTTGTCGGCCAGATAGACATGGAACGAGCCGAAGCCGGCAATGCCGCACATCTGCGGATCGACGGCGGTCTGCACCAAAGCCGCACCGATCGCGGCATCGACGACGTTGCCGCCCGCTTTGAGGATATCCAAGCCCGCCTCGACGGCTTCTGGCTGCGGAGCGGAAACCATGCCCTGGGTCATCGTGTACCGGCCTTTTCTGACTGAGCGTTAGGGCCTGCGGACACCTATCGCGCTTTGCCGATAGGTGTCCGCAGGCCCTAGAACTTACGCCGATTTGGGCGTGATGCCATCGGGTTTGCGATATGTCCCGGCGCCCGCCGCAGTCCTGATCTTGATCCGACTTGCCGAGCATGCCACCCTCGGATTCTGACGTTGCGCGACGACAAACGGAGAACCGCCATGCAGGATGTGTCACCGACAACCGGTCGAGTTGCGGGTGTCCCGTCGTTCGAGACGCCGCCGCTGATCGGACTGCGGCCACCGCGCTGCCCGCCGTTCGTCGACATCACAAGCTCCGACCAACTCCTGCCGTATCTCGAGCACGTCGCACAACGCCCGTACAACCATGGCCTCAACGCGTGCTGGGACCTCAAACCCGGCGAGCGCGTTCTGCTGCGGGTCGACAACTGGCACAGTGACCTCACCATCCAGGCCTGCCAGAAGATCCTCGAAAAGTACAACGTCAAGTACGAGATCAAGAAGATCGACCGTGGGCCGATTCCGCAGTGGGTCGGCGCCGACGAGGTCGACTACTACCTGTTCCGGACCAAGGAACTGGCCGAGTGGATGGACTGGTGGGAGGAAGAAGAAAAGAAGCAGCAGTATGACAAGATCCTGATGGGCTATGGCGGCCCGGTGCTGGCGGAACGCTTCATCAAGATCCAGCGCATGCCCTTCATCACACCGGAGATCCTGGCCTCACCCGCGCATGCGATGCCGATCGAGGTGCTCAATGCCATGGACCGCTGGACCTGGGACCGCATCCGGACGGCGAAACGCGCCCGCATCACGGACCCGGAAGGGACCGACCTCTCCTTCACCAACCATCCCGAATACTGGGACGCCAACCGTGAATTCTACAATGCCGATCTGACGGCTGCGACCTGGACCGGCAACGAGCACTTCGGCCGGCAGTATCTGCCTGGCCACATCACCGGCCGGCCGTGGATGTTCCATCCCAAGAAGGAGGACGGCAACGGGGTCGTCGCCGGCACGACCAACCATATCGCGGCGATGGACTGGACGCAGCTGGTCATCGAGAACTCCAAGGTGACGCAGATCAATGCCGGCGGCGAGTTCGGCAACAAGCTGCGCGACGTCATGGATCGTACGAAGGACATTCAGTATCCGACGTTTCCCGACAAGGGCCTGATGTACTGGTGGGAAGCCTCGATCGGCACCAATCCGCACATTCACCGCCCGCGCAAAGACTTCCCGTCGGGCTTCGTCAATTGTCTCTATGAACGCGTGCGTTCCGGCGTCATCCACATCGGCTTCGGCACGATCATTTCATCGATGGCCGAGCGCCAGGCGGCGCGCGCCGGCCACCTCGTCGGCCACTGGCACATTCACTTGTATTTCCCGACCTACACGCTCGAGCGCGAGGGCGACAACGAGCCGATCATCGAGAACGGCCGCCTGCTCGCGCTCGATGATCCGGAAATTCGCAAGATCTGCTCGAAATACGGCGACGTCGACTTGTGGCTCGACGAATCGTGGAACCCGGCCGTGCCCGGCATCAACATGGCCGGCAACTACTGGGACCACTACGCCAAGGACCCGCTGCACTGGGTCAAGACCGAGCTCGAAGTGTGCCGCAACTATCACCCGATGTTCATGAAAATGGTCGGCGCCGACGACAAGTATTGTCATGGCCCCGGCGCCGAGTGGTGGAAGGGCGGCTGCTGCGGCCACAGCGGCCACGCGCCGAACGTGCTGCCGGGCAATTGCTGCGGGTGATGTGGCGTGCTGGCGGGACGGCTCGTCGGTAGGTTGGGTTAGCGGTCCACCGTCCTATAGGCACCAACCGGTGTTGCCCGCAAAACCCAACACGCGCCGGGGCTCACGTTGGGTTACGGGCGGGTCGGCACCACACATATCGGCAGCAAAGTGCCCGCCCTAACTCAACCTACCTACCTGCCGCGGGTGAGCTAACTCGGCACCTTGTCGTTGCGGCCGGAGCCGTAGTTCATGTTGCGGAACCAGGTCATGTACTCGACGTAGGTGATCGGCTCATATTTCGGTGAATTGTCCGCGCTGATGCAGCTTGGCAGGCAGGACATTTCGACCTCGGCGCCGCAGTCGAAAAAGAACGGGATGGCGTAACGCTCCGCGCCTGTCCGATTGACGACGCGGTGCGGTGTCGCGAGGAAACGGTCATTGGTCCAGCGGCGCAGCATGTCGCCACCGTTGACGAGGAACGCGTCATCGTTGACCGGCACGTCGATCCAGGCACCGCTCGGCCCGCGCACCGAAAGACCCGGCACCTTGTTGGGCGCCAGCAGCGTCATGAAGCTCGTATCCGTGTGCGGCGCAAGGCCGAACTCGTTGTCGGCGTCGACCTCCTGTGGCGGATAGTGCGACATGCGCAGCTTGTACATCGGCTTGGCGAACGCGTCATCGAAGTAGTTTGCGGGAAGATCGAGCGCGACGGCGTAGAGCGGCACCAGCTTCAATGCCAGCGCCTCGAGGGCGTCGACGTAAGCGAGGCACGTCTCGCGAAACTCGGGCATGTCGTCGAGCCATTGATTGGCCGTCCGGAATGGTTTTTCGGCGAGCACATCGGGGTCGTCGGCCGACAACTCGCGGGCCATGAAGAAGGCTTCGTTGACGTTTGGCTTGTTGTTCTTGTTGAGCTGCGAATGCCGCGTCGTGCCACCGCGCATCGGCAGATAGCCGATGTTGAATTCGTTCAACTTGATCTCGAGTTTTTTCTCGACCGGCCGATCGTGAAAACGATGAGCGGCGTCGAACGTGTCGTCGATGAGCGACCGCGGCACACCATGATTGATGATGAAATAGAAGCCGATGTTCTCGAAGGCATGGCGCAAGGCTGCGGCCGCCGCCTCGCGCGCGCCCGGCTCGCCGGCCAGATAAGGGCCAAGGTCGATGACGGGAATTTCGTCGACGGCGCCTTCGCGAATGGGCGGCAGGCTGGGAGCTGGTGTCACCATTGGATGTCCGATCTCAATCTATTTGCCCGGCGTGTCGCCCTCGCCGAGATCCCAGTATAGGCCGGCCATGATCTCCAGCGCGTTGCGCGAGACCGGCATGATTATATGCTCGTCGGGCGCGTGCTGTGAACAGCCGACATAGGAATGCGGGATCCAGATCGAGGGCATGCCGAGCAGGTCGGTGAACAGGTCGTTGCAAATCGAGCCACCGGTTTGCGGGATGATGGCGAGCGGCGCATTGGTCGAGCGCGTAATCGAGCCCTTCGTCCATTGCGCCCAGGGATGATCCGGCTCGGTGCGGCTTGCATCGAACCCGGCCGCATTGGCCGGCGGTGGCGGCTCGACGGTGACGCGATCGATGCCGTGCTCGACGAAATGCCGTTCGAGCGCCGGCATGATGTCGGCGGCATCGGTGCCGGCAACGTAGCGCAACTGACAGTGCGCCCGGGCCCACGGCGCGATCGCGTTGACCGGGCTTTCCGGGTTGCCGGATTTCATCGCAAGCACGGCAAATGAATTCCACGCATAGACGTTTTCAGCCGGCGTCAACCCCGGCTCGCCCCAATCGGGATCGATCTCCGGGCCATCGCTGCCGCCATCGAGTTCGACGTCGGCGAGCACCGCCTTGGTCGCAGCCGTCATCGCCGGCGGGCGCCATTCCTTGACCTGGATTTCACCGGTCGGCGAGACGATCGTCGCGATGGCATGCGCCAGCAGCGCGCCGGGATCGGCCAGCGCGCCGCCCCAGTTGCCGGAATGGTGGCCGCCCGCGCGCAGGTCGCAAACCAGGTCGAAATTCGTCGCGCCGCGCGCGCCGAGCGACATCGTTGGCCGGTCCATGCGCACACGCGGGCCATCCGATCCGATGAAGACATCCGCAGCGAAGGCATCCTTGTTGGCGCCGATAATCTGGTGGACGCCGGCGGAGCCGTTTTCCTCGCCCATCTCGATCATCACCTTGGCATTGAAACCGAGGCTGCCGCGTTCTTCGATCACGGCCTTCATCGCCGCCATGTTGATCGTGTGCTGGCCCTTGTTGTCGGCCGTGCCGCGCCCATAGAGGCGCTCGCCATCGCGCGCGGTCCTCCACGGGCCCGCCCCCTTGGTCCATTGATCTTCGAGACCGCGAATGACATCGCCATGACCATAGCCGAGCACGGTCGGCCTGGCGGGGTCCTCGATACGCGTCGCAAGCAGCACCGGGCCGGCGCCCGCCACCGGATTGTCGAACGTGCGGCAGGCAAAGCCCATCGCCTCGAAGGCCGGGATCATTTCCTCATCGAGGTAGCGCGTGAGATGCGGCAGGCCCTGCGGCACCTGGCTCTCGGTCGGGATGGCGACGCGGCGAGCGAGATCCGCCTCGAACTGGCCGCTGTCGATATAGTCGGTTGCCCGCGAGATCGCGCCGGTACGACTTGCCATGACATGCACTCCTTTGACTATGCGCGCTGCCGGCCCTCGTTTTTATCGTAGAGATGGCATTCAACGTGACCGCCCGCCGACTCAATTCGTTGCGGCGCGACGGCCGAGCAATGCGCCATCGCCCGCGCGCAACGCGGATGAAAGGTGCAGCCGGGCGGCATGTCGAGCGGGTTCGGGTAGGCCGCACCGAGATGCGTGTCCGGCACGCCGAGTGACGGATCGGGTGTCAGCACCGAAGCGAGCAGCGCTTCCGAATAGGGATGCTTCGGCGTCTCGAAGAGATTTTCGGTTGTCGTCTGCTCGACGATGCGGCCGAGATACATGACGGCGACGCGTGTTGCGATATGCTCGACAACCGCGAGGTTGTGGCTGATCAGCAGGTAGGTGAGATTGAGCTCGCTGCGCAGGTCCTGCAGCAGGTTGAGGATTTGCGATTGGACCGAGACATCGAGCGCCGACGTCGGCTCGTCGCAGATGACGATCTCCGGCCGGTTGATGAGGGCACGGGCAATCGCGACGCGCTGGCGCCGCCCGCCCGACAGCTGGCTCGGGAAATTGTTGATGACGCGGCGTGGCAGGCCGACAAGCTCCATCATCTCCTCGACGCGGCGGCGCCAGGTGTCGGGATTGGGGTCGCCCTGCACGCGCAAGGGCAGTTCGATGATACTGCCGATCGACTTGCGTGGATTGAGCGATGAATAAGGATCCTGGAAGATCGGCTGCACGGTGCGCGCGACAGAAAGCCGGTCGAGGCTCTTGATCGGTTGCCCCGAGAGCTCGATCTCGCCGCTTGTCGGTGGCAGCAGGCCGAGCAGCATCTTGGCCAGCGTGGTCTTGCCGCAACCGGACTCACCAACCAGCGCCATCACCTCGCCGCGCTCGATGCGCAGGTCGACGCCGTTGACGGCGTGCAGCGGACGCTTCGGCTTCATGAAGCCCGACGAGATCATGAACGTGCGCGTGACGTCCTTGGCTTCGAGAACAACGTCGCTCATACCGCAACCTCGCTGGTCAGGTTATGCGCGCTCTCTTCAGGCGTGAGGACGCAACGGTAATCGTGGCCAGCCTCGAGGCTGCCGCGCATGGCAACATCTTTGGAGTGGCACGTATCGCTCGCATAGCGGCAGCGGCTTGCGAAATGGCAGCCGCGCATCTCGCCGACAAGCGATGGGACAATGCCGGGGATCGAGCCCAGATGCTGACCGCGCACGGTCTTGCCGGGAATCGGAATGCACTCGAGCAGGCCTTGCGTGTAGGGATGGGCCGGTGCATTGAAAATCTGCGTCGCCGTTCCCGTCTCGACGATCTGGCCGGCGTACATCACCGCGATGCGGTCCGCGACGCGAGCGACGACGCCGAGATCATGCGTGATCAGGATCAAGCCGGTGCTGAACTCGCGCTGGAGTTCGGCCAGCAGGTGCAGGATCTGTGCCTGGATCGTGACATCGAGTGCCGTCGTCGGCTCATCGGCGATGATCATGTCGGGCCCGCACATCAATGCCATTGCGATCATCACGCGCTGGCGCAGACCACCGGACAGCTGATGCGGAAACTGGCGCAGGCGGCCGCGCGCCGCGGTAATGCCGACCTTCTCGAGGAGAAACACGGCACGGTCGACCGCCTCGCTGCGCGAAACGCCCTTGTGGCGCAGCAACGCCTCGGCGAGCTGATCGCCGATCGTGTAGGCCGGGTTGAGCGACGTCATCGGCTCCTGGAAGATCATGCTCATGCGATTGCCGCGGACATCGCTCATCTGGCGTTCGCTGAAGCTGGTCAGGTCGTGACCGTCAAGGGCAAGGCGCTTGGCGCTGCGCTTCGCCTTCGACGGCAGCAGATCCATGATCGCCAGCGACGTCAGTGACTTGCCGCAACCCGACTCGCCGACAATGGCGAGTGTCTCGCCCCGGTCGACATGAAAGCTGATCGACTGCACCGGATGCAGCATCCCGCCGGCGACGGGAATGTCGACGCTGAGGTCCGAGACTTCGAGGATGTGATTGGGCATGAAGGTCTCAGAGATTTAGTTGCGGTTTTCCGGCGCCGTCACGTCGCGCATGCCATCGCCGAGCAGATTGATGGACAACACCAGCAGGAACAGGGCGGCACCCGGGATGGCGATCAGCCAGCCGTCGAAGAACATCAGCCCCTTGGCTTCCGATATCATCAGCCCCCAGCTCGGTTCAGGCGGCTGCACGCCGAGGCCGAGGAACGACAGCGCCGCCTCGAGCAGGATCGCGTGGGCCATTTCGAGCGTCGCGACGACGATCAGATGATTGGCGATGTTGGGCATGATCTCGCTCGCCAGGATGCGCCAGGTCGAGCAGCCGAGCGCCTCGGCGGCCGTGACAAAGTCGAGCGCGCGCACCTGCTGCGTGGCACTGCGCATGACGACGGCAAAGCGATCCCAGATCAGCAACCCCAGGACCCAGATGACGACCGTGAGCGATGAACCGATCAGGCTGACGACGGCCAGCGCGACGAGCACGACCGGCATCGACAGGCGCGTCGTGATGATGAAATTGATGACCATGTCGACGCGGCCGCCAAAATATCCAGCCAGCACGCCGAGGGTCGTGCCGATGATGCCGGATATCAGCATCGCGGCGATGCCGATGATCAAGGAAATGCGCGCGCCCCAGAACAGGCGCGAAAGATAGTCGCGGCCAAGCTGGTCGGTGCCGAGCGGGTGTTCCCAGGTCGCCTTGGCGCTGTCGAACCAGACCGGTGGAATGAGTTTGCGCGAGAGAACCTGGTCATACGGGTCGTGCGGCGAGATGAACGGCGCCAGCAGCGCGACGATCACGATCACGCCGACGATCGTGGCGCCGAACATGAAGCCGAAATGGCCGAACATGCGCCGGCGCAGGACCGCTGCGGGAGACGGCTCGATGACGCTTGTCGCGACCTCGGCGGCCAGTTCCTCTTTTGCGTCGATTACAGCCATATCAAGCCACCCGAATGCGCGGGTCGAGCCACGCGTTGAGAACGTCTGCGAGCAAAGTCAGCAAAATGTAGATGACGCTGAGCACCAGCACGATTGCCTGCATCATCGGCAGGTCGGCGCGCTGAATCGATTCCCATGCCAGGAAGCCGAGGCCGTTGATCGCGAAGATCGTCTCGATCACGATCGAGCCGCCCAGCATGAAACCGAACTGGACAGCAGCCAGCGACACCACCGGGATGATGGCATTGCGCAGGGCATGCTTGAACAGCACCGTCATCGGGCGCAGGCCCTTGGCACGGGCTGTTCGAATGAAGTCGGATTGCAGGATATCGAGCATGCCGGCCCGCGTCAGACGCATGACACCCGGCGTGATGTAGTAACCGAGCGCGATCGACGGCATCACGAAGTTGGCCCAGCTGCTCGTGCCGGTGATCGGCAGCACCTGCCAATAGATGCCGAACCACAGCATCAGGGTCAAAGCGAACCAGAAGCTCGGCATCGCCTGGCCGATCACGGCAATGGTCAGGGCGACGCGGTCGATCAGGCTGTTGGGGCGGATCGCGGCGAGAACGCCCAGCGGGATCGACAGAATGAGCGCGAACGACAGCGCGCAAATGCCGAGCAGCATGGTCGTCGGCAGGCGCTCGAAGATAACTTCGGCGACCGGCTTCTTGAGATAGTGCGACTGGCCGAAGTCGCCCTGCAGCGCGCTCAGCAACCAGTTGAGATACTGCACCGCGATCGGCTGATCGTAGCCGTAGACGCGGCGGATATTGTTGATTTCCGCTTCGGTCGCGGTTTCCCCGGCGAGCGCCATCGCCGGGTCGCCGGACAGATAGATCATCGAGAACGTCACCAGCGACACGGTGAACGCGACCAGCACGGCCACGCCCAGACGCTTGATCAGGAAGGCCAGCATAGATGCCTCTGCGGTTGCCGTGCCAGAAATGGCAGGCACCCGGCATGGTGACATGCCGGGTGCCTGCGCGTCATTGGATCACTTCCACTTGGCCGTGTAGAAGCGTGGGATCTCGTCGGACGTCGTCTTGAAGTCGAGGTCCTTGGAGAACACGTAGTACTTCGCATAGGTGAACATCGGCAGCCAGTAGAGCTCGCTCGAAATCAGGTTGAGCGCCTTGCCGTAGGCCTCCTTGCGCTTCGCCGGATCGACGGACGTGTCACCGATCGCCAGCAGTTCCTTGGTCTTCGGGTCCTTCGCCGGATCGTCACGTCCACCGGAGAAGAAGTGGCTGGTGATCGCGGAGACATCCGGAATGGAGTAGGACCCCCACGTCATGTGGTTGATCGGCGTCTGGCCCTTCCACACCAGATCACGCAACTTGCGGTACTGGATGTAGGTCAGCTTGGCCTTGATGCCGACCTTGGCAAGATCACCGATGACGGCTTCCGTGAACTCACGCTGGCGATAGGCATAGATGTCGAACTCGAAGCCGTTGGGATAACCGGCTTCCTTGAGCAGGGCTTTCGCCTTGTCGGGATTGTATTCCCATTTCTTGACGTCCTGCGAGCAGCCGAACTGATCCGGGTGGCAGGCGGAGTGGATCACGACGGAGGCAGGCCCGACGAGGTTCTTGGTGATGGCTTCGCGGTTGATCGCGTGCGCGACGGCCATGCGGACCTTCTTCTTGGTGAAGAATTTCTGACCCGAGTCGCCGTCGACGTCGAATGCCATGTACGAGACGCGGAACGTCTTGGCGTTCTCCACCGTGAGCTTGCCTTGCGCCTTGAGGCGCTCGGCCTGCTCCTTCGGCACGTCCCAGATCCAATCGAGGCCGCCGGTCAGGATCTCGGCCAGCTGCGTGTTCGATTCCTTGATCGTGCGGAACCTGATCTTGCCGATCTGCGGCTGTCCTTTCGGGCCGCCCTTCATGTAGCTGGTGTTCTTTTCCCAAAGCACGTATTCGCCGGCCTTGACCTCGACCATCTTGTAGGGGCCGGTGCCGACCGGCTTGACGGCGGCGAAGTCTTTCTTGCCATCGGCTTTGGTCGGCGCCTTGTCATAGTGCCCCGACGGCATCATGAACACGGCGTTGGACAGATACGCGAATGCGGCCGGAAACGGCTTCTTGAGCTCGATGCGCACCTTGTGCGGGCCAAGCTTGACCGCCTGCTTGATCCAGTTGACGCTGCGGTAGGTCAAAACGCCGTTGTCTTTGTTCGATGTGAAATTGATCGTGTAGACGACGTCATCGGCATCGAAGTCGGTGCCATCATGGAACTTGACGTCCTTGCGCAACTCGAGCTCGATCGCCGTCGACCCCTTCCATTCCCATTTTGTTGCGAGCAGCGGCTTGAACTCGCCGGTCTCGGCATCACGGAATGTCAGGCCATCCCAGCCCATATGGCCCTGCACGACGAGTTCACGCGTATTGTTGTAGTAGGGATCGACAACCGCGATTTCGCGATCCGTCGCCCAGTTCAAAGTATCGTCCGATTTGCCGGCGTGACCGGGCAAAGTTGTCAGCACCAGAGCACCGAGAGACAGTGCAAGGGCCGAAAGACCTAGGGGTTTCATAAA
This sequence comes from Hyphomicrobiaceae bacterium, assembly GCA_051010015.1. Taxonomy (GTDB): domain Bacteria; phylum Pseudomonadota; class Alphaproteobacteria; order Rhizobiales; family Hyphomicrobiaceae; genus CAJQQK01. Next base: position 1,887 of record JBPCVZ010000363.1, on the reverse strand, counting down.
TGCTGTCCTCCCAGACAAGTTGATTATCGGGATGTCCATGCCATTCGAGGGCGCGGTTCATACAGGTTCAGACTTTTCGGCCGAAACATCAATAGCTTTGACGCTTAGATTTTATGCATACGTGCCCCTTTGCGCCTCAACAAGCGGCGCCAAGAGCCGGGTTCCGCGCATGGTATTGGTTGTGGCGATCTTCAATTCGCAGCATGATCGCGAACCTTGCTGAATGAGATGCGGAGACGACAGATGACGCAACCAGATGACCTCGTAGGCCTTTCGGCGATTGAGCTGCGCCGACGGATCGGCAGCGGCGACATCTCGCCCGTTGAGGTCTTGGAGGCGTTTATCGCGCGGATCGAGGCGTTGAACCCTGCCATCAATGCGGTGACGGCAACTTGCTATGCGCGGGCGCGCGAAGAGGCGCGCCAGGCCGAGCAGGCGATCAAGGCCGGCGGACAACTCGGGCCCCTGCATGGCCTGCCGTTCGCGGTCAAGGATCTCGAAAACACAGGTGGCCTCCTCACGACCTATGGCTCGCCGCTGTTCAAGAACCAGGTCCCGGAGACCGACAGCGTCATGGTGGCACGGCTGCGCGCGGCGGGCGGCATCCTGGTTGGCAAGACCAACACACCGGAATTCGGCGCCGGCGCCAACACGCGCAACCCGGTGTGGGGCGCGACAGGCAATCCATTCGATCCGATGAAAACCTGTGGCGGTTCATCGGGCGGCTCGGCGGCGGCGCTGGCGCTCGATATGCTGCCGATATGCACCGGCTCCGACACCGGCGGCTCACTGCGCATCCCGGCGGCGTTTTGCGGCGTGGTCGGATTTCGCCCCTCACCGGGCGTGATCCCGGCTGAACGGCGGCAACTGGGCTGGACGCCGATTTCCGTGCTCGGCCCCATGGCGCGCACCGTCGATGACACGCGACTGATGCTGGCAAGCCAGGCCGGCGCCGACCCGGGCGACCCACTCACTTTTCCGCTGGATGGCGCCGCGTTCACCGAAACCCGGCCTATCGATCTTGGCAAACTGCGCGTCGCCTGGAATGTCGACCTCGGCACCGGCATCGTCGATGCACCCATCGCAGCCAGCTTCCGGCGCAAGATGGCTGCCATGCGCGGGCTGTTCGCGGCCTGCGACGAGGTTGACATCGACTTCGCCGAAGCCGAACGCTGCTTCGATGTCATTCGCGCGGTGAGTTTCGTCTCGCGGTATCGCGACGACTACGAGGCCGACCCGAAGCGGTTGGGCCCGAACGTGCGCGCGAACTACGAACTCGGCAGCCGCATGAGCCTTGCCGATGTCGCCTGGGCGCACGCCGAGCAAACCAAGATTTTCAGGAATGTCCAGAGCACGTTCGAGGACTACGACTTGGTCGTCACGCCGACCGTCGCGGTTTCACCGTTTCCCTGGGAGACGCTCTATCTCGACCAGATCGGCGACAGGAAGCTCAACACCTACTATCACTGGCTGGCGCTGACCTGGTTCGTGACGCTGGCGACCAATCCGACGATCTCGCTGCCGTGCGGCAGCGACGACAATGGCATGCCGTTCGGGCTGCAGGTCGTCGGCCGTTTCCGGGGCGACCGCGAACTGCTCGACGCCAGCGCCGCCCTCGAGTCTGCGTTTGCCGGCTCGGAGGAATTGCGCCGCCCGCTGCCGGACATCGCGCCGCTGGCGCAACCTGTCGCGGCGCTCAAGTCGATCGCGACAGAGCCACCGGAGGACCGCCTTGTCGCGGATCACTGACGGCGTGGACGAGGCGGACGCCACCAAGCAGCCTTGGGCGTCGCGGCACCCAGAAGTGTCATCCCAGGGCTTGTCTGCCCCGGCGTCAGGCCGGAGTCCCTGCGACCCATTCATTCGCGAGTCAGGATCGCTGCGGCG
>JBPCVZ010000362.1:0-3985 GCA_051010015.1 Hyphomicrobiaceae bacterium | reverse complement strand
CAGAACGCCCGCGCCTGCAAGTGTTGCACTCTTCAGAAAATCCCGGCGCTTCATACGTAGCATGCCAATCCTCCCCATGAGCCGCACTCCATGAACCGCACTTCACCTGGACACGGCGAGCGGTCATTTCTTCCGCTTGCTCGACGGTAGCATGGTGATTTCCGTCAAAGGTTGCGAAGTTGTGAACGGATGTAAACGAGATGTAGCAAGGCCGAAGACGGGTTCCTTATTGAACCGAGATCTGTTGTAATCGGCCCAACACGTGTGGAGGAGACGGCTCTTGTGGGCCGCTTGAATGATGACACGAGATGACGGTCGTTCCAGTGTCGCGGGAGCCGCCACGAGCGATGCGGCCAGGGGCGCAATACCGTTTCTCGAGGCGCGCCTCGAGACGCTTGTCGACCGCTCGATCGAGATTGCCAAGCTCAACGGCTATGCGCCGTTCACCACGACAATTCGGGCCGCCTGGGTCGAGGCCATCGTCAGCGTCACGGAAAGCCTGGACATCTATTTGAGCGCCTGCGAGTTGTCCGCCGGCGGCCCGAAAGCCACGCTTGAGTACAGAACCGATCCGCGATTCTCCCGCATGCGGATGATCGCCCGGCAGCACCGTTCGTTCGGCATAACACTGACGATGTATGTCGGCCTGTTCAAACACTTTCGCAACTTGTACATCGACGAACTCACCGGTAACGAGCAGCCTTTCCCTCCATGGGTAATTGACCAGGTTCGCGATTTTTTTGACGAAACCGAACTCAGTATTTCCGACGACTGGCGTGGCTCCGACGATACCGTACGACTGCGCGAACTGCAGGAGCGCGCGCGCGCCATATCATTGAACAAGGATCGCTACCATGCGATTTTCGAAAGCCTGAGAAACCCGGCATTCCTGCTCGACAAGGCGCAAAACCTCGTAGACGCCAATCAAGCTGCAGCGGAATTGTTTCTTGGCGATGCCAATGCTGGCGAGATCATTTATTTGCGCTCGATGCGTTCGCGAAAAAAATCGCTTCAAATGGTGATCGACCGCATTAACCAGGCAACGGACGAACCAGACCATTTGGTATGGCTGGAAACGTTTTGCGGGGACCGGTGCTTCGACGTGCGCAAGCGCACGCTGCATGATGCTGTCGAAAATATTGCCATCGGACATGTCGTCATTCTGAATGACGTTACCGAACATCGCCGCGCGGTCGAACGCGCCCAGAAATCCGAACGTGGCATGTCGCGTTTCCTGGCGACGATGAGCCATGAGATTCGAACGCCGTTGCACAGTGTGCTCGGAGCCACGGAACTATTGCGGACTGCCGACAGCAATTCTGATGATTACCTCGACCTGATCGAGGCTGCCGGACAAACGCTGTTGCAGACACTCAACAATGTTCTGGATTATTCCAAACTCAGGAATGAGCCACTCAAGCCAAGACCTGTCTCGGTCAATCTGGCCGAGGACATTGCCTCTTTTGACCGCGTCGCCGCCGTCGGCCGCGATCCCGACAACGCGCGCCTGGAATTCGAAATCTCCAGCGATTTGCCGTCCTGGATACGGATCGACTGGGCCATGACACAGCAGGTTCTCAGCAATCTCGTGTCAAACGCGATCCGGGTAGACGATGGCCGCGGCGTCGTCGTCAGCCTGACCGAAGCGACAACGAGTGCGAGTTGCCGAACTCTTCGCGTTGAAGTTCGCGACCACGGTCCGGGTATATCCGCCGAAAATGCAATGTCGTTGTTCCGATCATTCGAACGAGCAAACGCGCGTGAAACTGGGAGCGGTGGCGCCGGGCTTGGCCTGGCCATCTCGCATCATCTGATCGAGGCCATGAACGGCAGAATCGGCTATCGCAATCTCGAGTGCGGTACGCTGGTCTGGTTCGAGGTGCCGTTTGAGATTTGCGCCGCGCCAGCGCCTGCTGCACGCGAGTCATTGACGCCGGTCACGACCAATCCGCAAACGACGCCGCACTGTCTTCTCGTCGACGACGACCCAATCGGCAGCACGGTAACAAAGCGTCTTGTCGAACGGCTCGGATTTCACGTCGACCATGCCGCGACGATCGCCGATGCCTCCCGTGCTTCCCGGTGCACGAACTACGATGTCTTCGTCGTCGACTACATATTGCCCGACGGAGACGGACCTTCACTGGTTCGTGAACTGCATCAAAGCTCGCGGAACTCACCGTGCTATGTCGCCTTGACCGCGAACGTCGAAGCACTTGCGAGCGATGAAGAACTGAGCCAGTTGTTCAGTTGCATCCTTGCCAAGCCGGTCGATCAGAAAACCCTTGCCGCTGTGTTGCCAGTTCCACAGAATGCGGCACTCCCGGCCGTTTCATCCGATGCCACTGGGACAAACGCCAGCCTCGAGGGCCTTTCTCCCGGAACCATCCTTGCCATGACCGAGACCTTCCAGGATGCTTGGGCGAGCTTTCGCTGCGATATCGGTATGTGCGCGGACAAGAAGAAGCTCGCCTTTCAGGCTCATCGACTAGCCGGCAGTACGGCAGTTCTCGGGCTGCAGGAGCTGGAAACATTGCTGAGGGAGTTTGAAAGGCGCAGTAGGAGCCAGTGCCACGAGGATGAGATTGTGCCGCTTCTTACTCAGCTGGACTGTGATCTGCAGGATATCGGATCATGGCATCGGCTCTGCAAATTGGCGGGCAGATCATGAAACCGGCAAACGCAGCAGCCGTTATCGGGTTACGCAAACAAAGTCTTGGCGCAGTCCTTTCCGTCGATGATGACCCGGTCGTTCAACTAATGCTGGATGACATTGTTCGCTCAGCGGGCGCAGACCATCATGTGGCTGGTTCGGCCCGCGAAGCAGAACAAGTGCTGGAGCAGCAAAAATTCGACCTGGTTCTACTCGACCGTAAACTGCCGGACAGTGACGGGTTGCTCCTCCTGCAAACTATCAAACAAAGCAGCAACTGCCCTGTTATTGTTCTCAGTACTTTGGATGAAACGCGAGACAAGATCCTTGGTCTCGGGCTGGGTGCAGCCGACTATGTCACAAAGCCCTTCAATGCGATGGCACTTGGCGACCGGATCAGGACGCTGCTGGTCCGACGCAACGAGGAGCGCCACAGGTCGCAAGCAGCCCCGATCAGAGCGGGCAAGCTTCTTTTTCAGCCGGAGACGCGCTCAATGCGCATCGAAGACAAGGAGCTTTATTTGCCGCCGGCGGAGTCACGGCTCTTGCACAAGCTTCTGCTGGGAATTGGCAAACCGCAGAGCCGCGATGACCTTGCTCGATCTACAAGTGGCCGCGACTGGTCACCGGGCGACCGAACCGTCGATGTTCTGGTGGCCAGGCTACGCCGTCGAATACCACCCGACGTTGCCGAGATCGTGACAATCTACCGGTTTGGCTACGTGCTGACGTTGAGCAAATGAGCGGCAGTTCGAACGCTGCGGATTCTATCGACGAAACAGCGATCGGATCACGCGCGAAACCCAATTGCCTTTCCTGGGCGATGGACGGCGCACGGGTCCCTAGCGGCGTGCCCGCGCAGTTCCCCGCGATGGTGCGCAACTTTCCGAAGTCCTCTTCGTGGATCTCGCCACGTTCGTGCGCCGCCGACCGGCTCATCGATCGGGGCGGCCCGTGCGCCGGCTGGCTGGTGGTGCCGTCGCTCCACCCGCGACCCGCCTGCGGCTCGCAACTGGAATTGTCCCGGACCGCGTTGGTTTGATCGAGCGCCGTTAACTGAACCGTGGCGTTATCCCCGCCCCCGAAATCCCCACTAAACTTTTCTCATCCCGCCCACGAAGGGGCCGCTGACCGGTGGCGACCATCAGAGGGGGTGGGCTGCAGGTCACGCGCCGGCGCAACGTACGCGCGGCGTTACAGTGACGCCCTGCCGTCCTGCCTGTGGTGAGAGTCCCAGGTGCCCGCAGCTTAAAAGAGGCGTGACTCAGCGATAAATCCTGCACGGGGCGACAGCACGTCGCTCAAACTAAAAATCGGATGCGGTCGTGCTGT
>JBPCVZ010000361.1:0-3027 GCA_051010015.1 Hyphomicrobiaceae bacterium | reverse complement strand
AACACGAAATACAGGTTCGAAGCTGCGAACGGCATCGTCAGCCTTTGCGCTTTGCTGAATAACGTGCGGTTTGACGATGACAACGGCGAAAGTCTGGCCTTGCTCGCGAATTACGGCGCCTTGAATTTGCATGTTGATGCCCTCCTCAGCTGGCCAATTGGTAATTGCGTTCTCTAATCCAGACCCATGCATCCTCGTAAGCATCCGGCAAGCGCCGCAGGCGCTACGTGTTGCTCTCGGGTTTGCGCGCTGCAGCGCTCGCGCGCTCTTCGATGATGATTTGCCTGAGGGATTCGATACCAAATTCGGTGAATGCAGGACAACCGGCCTCGCCGGCTCCGAGCACCCAGAGACAGCCCTCCTCCGGGTCCATATTGACCGATATCTCGCGCAACCACTCTTCATCTTCGCCAAGCATTTCGGCGACGCGGGCGATGGTGAAGACGAACGGGATGCCGGCCACGGTCAGGCTGCTCGGCTGATTGCGGCGCCCACAGGTCGCCAGTTCCACGGCAGCAAGTCGTCGAGCCTGTTAGCTGGATGGTCCGCAATGCGCGCGAGCACGTCGGCGAGCCAGGCCTGCGGGTCGATGTCGTTCATCTTGGCCGTGACGATCAGGCTGTACATGGCAGCCGCCCGCTTGCCGCCGCGATCAGAGCCGGCGAACAGCCACGACTTGCGCCCAAGTGCGATCCCGCGCAGGGCGCGTTCGGCGGCGTTGTTCGACAGGCAGATGCGACCGTCGTTGAGGAAACGCGCGAAGGCGGGCCAGCGTTTGAGCATGTAGGCAAAAGCTTTGGCAAGATCGCTGCCGCGTGAGAGTTTCTGCTGCTCCTCGCGCATCCACGCTTCCAGTTCTCCAACCAGCGGCGCGGAGAGCTCCTGCCGGACGGCGCGGCGCTCCTGCACACTTCGTCCATTGATCGCGCGCTCGATCTCGAACAGCGCATCGATGCGCCGGACGGCCTCCAGCGCCAGCGGCGAGATGACAAGCGGTGTCTTGCTTCCGGCCTGGCCCTCGGCCTTGCGCCGCGCGCTTGCTGCAATATCGGCCAGCGCGAAGAACGGCCGGCGCGCATGCGCCCAGCAGGCGGCTTCTAGGATCGGCCCGGGGGCGCGATCGGCCGCGTAGAGCTTATTGTAGCCGCCGTAGGCATCGGCCTGGAATGTTCCGGTCCAGTTTGCCAGATGCGCTTGTGGATGCGCACCCGCTCGGTCGCGCGAATAGTAGAACATCGCCGCCGGTGGTGCCCTGCCATCGAACGGGCGGTCATCGCGTACGTAGACCCAACATCGCCCGGTGTCGGTCTTGCCTTTGGCGAGCACGGGCACCGTCGTGTCGTCGCCATGCAGCCGTTCAGCGGCAAAGACATGCGCCTCGATGCGTTCGAGGAGCGGTTCCAGCACCGCGCAGCCGGCGCCGACCTGATCGGCGAGCGTCGAGAGCGCAAGCGGCACGCCCTCGCGCGCATAGCGCTCGGCCTGGCGGTTCAATGGCTGGTGCTGGCCGAACTTCTCGAACAGCACCATGGCAAGGAAGCTCGGGCCTGCCCAGCCACGCGGCGTGACGTGGAACGGTGCCGGCGGCTGGCTGATCTTCTCGCAGTCCCGGCATGTCATCTTCTCGCGCACGTGGCAGATCACCTTCCATTGGCGCGGGATCACTTCCAGTGTCTCGGTGACGGTCTCGCCGAGCTTTCTCAGGCGCGCGCCGCCGCAGCAGTCGCAGGCGACAGGTCCGGGGACGAGTCTACGCTCGCGCGGCAGATGTGCGGGGAACGGCTGACGAGAGGGACGCTTGCGCGTGAAGGGAGCAACCGTCGTCGTCTTCGCGACAGCCTGCTCTGCGGCGATCTCGTCCTCGGTGGCGGCCGCTTCCAGCTCTTCGAGTTCCAGCTCCATCTGCTCGATGAGGCGCGCCGTGCGCTCCGAGCGGGCCCCGTAGATCTGGCGCTTCAGCTTGGCGATCTCGAGCTTCTGATGTGCGATCGTTGCCGCGTCCTCGGCCATTCTGGCCCGGGCCAGCGCCACTTCGGCCCTCAGCGTCGCAATGTCATCCGTCGGCGAATCCATACGCCAAGCGAATCACAGAACCCGCGCTGCCCGCACGCAAAAAATGCGAGCCCGGAAAACTATCCCGCGCGTTGTGGCCGGAATGTATGGACCGGGTTACGCCAGTCGATCCCGTCGAGCATGTAGGCGAGCTGTGCAGACGATATCGAAACGCTGCCGGTCTTGCCGGAGGCGAGCGAAGATGGCGGCACTGCCGGCCACACGAACCGGCCGCGCTCCAGCCGCTTGGCATAGAGCGACATGCCCAGACCATCGTGCCAGAGGATCTTGATCAGGTCGCCGCGCTTGCCACGAAAGACGAACAGATCGCCGGCGAAGGGATCGCGCCCGAGCGTCTCCTGCACCTGCAGCGAAAGTCCGTTCATGCCGCGCCGCATGTCGGTGCGCCCGGCCGCGAGCCACACGCGCACGCCAGAAGGAACCGGGATCATCGCCGCCTCAGCACATCGAGAACACGCTTAAGCACACGGTCGTCGAAATTCGATCCGACACGAATGCGGACGTCGCCCGAAACCTCGATCTCGATGGTGTCGGAAGCTGCCGATGCCGCCGCGCCCTCGTCCACAGGCTCCGGCGCGATCGTCACCGGAACGAACCCCGGCATCGACGATAAAGACGGCAACGGATCGCCTGCCTTGGAAAACCGCCGACGCCACCCGGAAACCTGGTTCGCGTTGACATCATACTGCCGCGCAACTACCGACACCGACGCGCCCGGCGCAAATGCCGCCGTCACGATCTCGCGCTTCAACGCCTCCGGCCAGCGCCTGCGCCGCGGCTTCTCACCACTAGGGTCCTTATCCGACATTGTGGGCAAATCCCCGACTGCTGCAACCTATCAAAGACAGCCCACAGAATCGGCGATGCCCCATATCCCGACAAGGCGGTGCTCACCGGAGGAAGACGGGAAGATCATCGCTGATGAATGAAAACCAACAGCTTTGACTTTCAGAT
>JBPCVZ010000360.1:0-6357 GCA_051010015.1 Hyphomicrobiaceae bacterium | reverse complement strand
GGCAATTCACGGATATGCGCTCGGTGGCGGTCTCGAGAACGCCTTGGCTTGTCACTATCGGATCGCGGTGCCAACCGCCAAGGTCGGACTACCGGAAGTCTTGATCGGTGTTATCCCTGGGGGCGGTGGTACGCAGCGCCTGCCGCGTATTGTCGGACCAGAAAAAGCACTTGATCTCATCATATCTGGACGTCATGTGCCGGCACCGGAGGCGAAAGAACTCGGCATCATCGATGAACTTGTAACCGGTGACGACTTGCGAGCGGAAGCGATCGCGTTCGCCAAGGAGATCGCCGACGTCCGGCCACTGCCGCGCGTGCGTGATAAGGCAGACCGCCTTGCGGAAGCGACGCCAGCAATGTTCGACGCAAAGCGCAAAGCCGTTGCACGGCGCACACGTGGCCAGCCCGCAGTCGAAAACGCTTTCAAGGCCGTCGAAGCCGCGGTCTCGAAACCTTTCGACGATGGCATCGCGATCGAGCGCGAGCTGTTCGCGGAGCTTGAATCATCCGATGAGGCTTCGGCAATGCGCTATGCGTTTTTCTCCGAGCGCGAGATCGCGCGGTTGCCGGGTATGCCCAAAGGCATCAAAACGCCTGAGATCAACTCAATTGCCGTCGTCGGAGCCGGCACGATGGGCGGCGGAATCGCGATGGGCTTTGCCGACGCCGGCCTGCCCGTGAAACTCGCCGATGCCTCGCCGGACGTTCTGGAGAGGGGACTTGCGCGCATCCGCGCCAACTATGAAACCAGCGTCAAACGTGGTTCGCTTGCAGAGGAGGAGATGGAGGCGCGCTTCGGTCGCATCCAGCCGGTCGAGACGATTGAAGAAATCGGCGACTGTGATGCCGTTGTCGAAGCGGTTTTCGAGCGTATGCCTGTCAAGAAAGAGGTATTCGCCGAACTCGATAGAGTGATGAAGGACGGTGCACTGCTCTTCACCAATACGTCGGCGCTGGACATCGATGAAATTGCCAGCGTGACCAAGCGGCCAGAGGTGGTCGCCGGCACGCACTACTTTGTGCCAGCCAACGTGATGAAGCTTTTCGAAGTGGTGAACGGTGCAAAAACGTCGCGCGAAACGCTGGCGGCTGCGATGAAGCTAGGTCGCGACATCAACAAGATCAGTGGCTTTGCCGGCAATTGTGACGGCTTTGTCGCCAATCGTTCCCGCATTCCATTCAATCTCGAACAGGGCCTGCTCATCGAGGATGGCGCGCTGCCGGAGCAGGTTGACAAGGTGATGGTCGACTTCGGCTACCCTGTCGGTCCGTTCGCCGTGAACGACATGTCCGGGCTGGATGTCAGCTACGATACACGCAAACGGCGGGCCGCAGCGGATCCGAATTACCGCGGGCTTCCAATTACCGATCGCCTGGTCGAAGCGGGGCGGCTGGGCCAGAAGACGGGCGCCGGATGGTACCGTTACGAGGCCGGCGATCGTACGCCGCATGTCGATCCGGAAACCCATCGTATCATCAAGGAAGTCGCCGAGGAGCAAGGTTTCGAACAGCATCAGATGTCCGATACCGAGGTGCTGCACCGGCTGCTGTTTTCGTCGATCAACGAGATCTGCAAGATACTCGAAGAAGACAAGGCAATCCGGGCAAGCGACGTCGACGTCATGTGGCTCAACGGATTTGGCTTCCCGCGCTATCGCGGTGGCCCGATGTATTGGGGCGACACGATTGGTGCGATGGAAATCTACAACCAGATTGCTGCCTGGCATCAGCGCTACGGCGACCGTTGGCGACCTTCGAACCTGCTGCGCGATATCGCCAACAGCGGCGGCAAGCTGCGTGAAATCAAGTCAAACGTGACCCTTTGAAACAAGACGCTGCGCCGCAATAAGGTCTGACAACAATCAGGACTACGGTGCGAGTGTACGGTCATCTTCGCCGGCGCGTTCGTAGACGCTCATCGTCGCGGCAAGTGTCTTCGGCTTGTCGTGGCGTCGAGATCGGCCTTCGAAGTTTGCTCCGACACGCAGGTCGAGTTCGGCGTGATAGATCTCGCCTTCGACATCCGCAGTTTCCTCGAGGACAAGGCTGTCGGCAAAAATATTGCCTAGCACCTGCCCCTCCACGACGACGTAGGTTGCAATGATATCACCGGTCACCATGGCCGTCTGCGCAACATGTACCTCTGCGCCGCTGATGCTGCCATCGACAAAGCCAAGCACCTCGATGCTTTGATCGGTATCGACGGTTCCCCAGATACGCACAGTGGGGCCAATTACGAATGCTGCTTTCTTCATTTTTGCAATGTTTCTGTTACAGGGTGATCGGCTTCTATCTTGGCCTGGCGGTGCGAAAAAAATCATGGATTTTGCATGACATTTTCCAACGATTGGGATGATCCAAACGTGGGCAGCTGTAATCTGTGAACGGATTGGTCACGATGCGCGACACCATCGTTTCATGGCGCGATGTTCAGCTTCGCCGGTTCGACGCAGCAGCGTTACGCGAGCCTGTTTTGCGACGCGCGTCATGCAGTTGTGCAGCTCGACATCGGCCAGGATCGCGCTGATCATCTGAAGCCGCCGCCCGATGTCGACCCAGATGGCGTGCTCGGTTGTTCGCCGCGCTGCAAGCGGCCCGGAAATCATTCTCGACATGGCCTGAATGCGATCGACCGAAAGCGGATGGGTTGACGCGGTGTCGAGGTAGCGCTGCCAAGCCTCTTGTGTGGTAAACGCACCGCGGTGGGGAAGCGAAAAAATCTGAGCCTGATAATACAGCACGGCACCCATTGGCGGCGTGCCGCTGCGGGCAAGGACATCGAAGGCAAACGCATCTGACTGAATCTCGTCCGCGCGGGCCTGTGCCGGCGTAATTCCGGCCAGGCCCTTGTGCTTGAACAGGAGATGTCCGAGTTCATGTGTCAGAATATATGCGAAGGCCTCGTTGCGCAGCCGCAGGCTGAGATCGTCAATTTTCTTGTTCTTGAGCACATTGGCGGGCGCGCCGAGCAGGCTGAGAACATCGCGGCGACCGACAGGCCCGAGCGCCTCGTGCGGCTTGCGCTGAAGCATCGCAAAATAGAGGTCGAGTGGCCCGAAGGTCCGCTTAGAAACATACAGCCAGGCGAATGCCGTCGTCAGGTCCTCAACCAGTTTCAGAGATTGCAGCGGTAGCACGACCGTCGCTCGCCCGTTCAATTGGCCGGCATAGAAGTTCAGGACGGCATCGTCCGGTCGTGGCGGCGGAAAGGTGAGGCGGACGCCGCGTAAAGCCGCTGCTTCTTGGGCAGTAAAGGTCGGCTTGATGCCTTTGTTGAAAATCCCGCTGATGGCGCGCTTGAGCCGTGGTGCTTCGCGGTTCAGGACTTTATCTGGATAGATGCCGGTCGCGTGGGCGGAAACGGTTGTGCTCGCCAGAACGGCGAGCGCGGCTAAGCGGAATAGACGCCCGGCGCGTATCCCATACGTCATGTCGAAGCCCCCCAGTCGTCATATCCCGTCAGCGCACGTTCCCCTTCAGCGCATGTTCAACAACCTAAAATACCCAACAAGATGTCTTTCGTGCGTCATTGGTTTCGTCATCTCCGGTCTTCTGCTGGTATCTCCCAATTGAGGTATCGGACGATAAATGGAACCCATCCTGCACCGGCCGATGCTGACGGCACGCGATGCCATTTCGACTGTCATTTGATAGAAAAAAACTATCGCATCTTGCCTGCGGAAGAAAAACACTAATTTACGACGGGAACGTCCAAATGCCTCGAGCGCGATCCCGTCCGGGTGCTTGAAAGATTCTGGAGGAGGAAAAATGGCATATCTCACGGAGCTCGGCTTGGCGTCGTTCGTTGCGGCGGCCCTGATTTCTTTTTTCGCGGTGATGCGGCTTGCGACACGATCGTCGTCTTCGCCTGGCTGGCTGACGGGTACATTAACCGCCTACGCGTTTGCCGTGCCGTTTACGATCGCAATCGCCGCTTCGTTCGGATACCTCGGATATGCCTTGCAGCCCTTCATGAACATCGCTCTGGCAACCGTCGCCTCAATGGGCATGCATCTGGCAATGCTGGCGTTCTTCCGAATGCTGCTGCCGGTCAAAGACCAAGCGCCCGCCGGCGAGCCTGCTCGCCGTGCGCCTCAACAGGCGGCGACCGCAGCTGCCTGATAGAAAGGTTCGCCATGGCCGCGCGGCAATCGCGGCCATGGGCCCGCATTTAGTACGGAGCCTGCCACGCCGAGAGATCAAATTCCGGTGATCCAGACGTGATTGTCATGGAAGGCGGCTCCGCCGTACGGTGCGATGGCGTCCGCACTCGTAAGCGTATTGACGCCCTTTTCCCCTGCATGCTGATCGTTCGGTTTGACCCCTTCGACGATGACCACACCCATACTGACGCCCTCGAACGCGGTGGCTATGAGTTCGATCTCGCCGCGTTCGTTGCCCATTCGGATACGCACGCCATCCTCCAGACCGAGCTTGGCGATATCGTCGGGATGCATCAGGGCATTGGGCTCGCCTTCCTGGGCGCGGCTCGTCGGTGTCTCGTTGAACGACGAATTGAGATAGCCGCGCGCTGGCGAAGTCGCCAACCGGAACGGATGCTTGGCGTCGGCCTTCTCGATAACGTCCCAATGATCCGGCAGGGCCGGCATGTCCTTGGCGATGCCCCAATCGAACTTCCGAGCGACGGGCACGTTTTCCCAATCGGGCTTGAAGCGGAACTTGCCATCCGGGAAGGCGAAGCCGTTGACATAGTGGGCATCCTCGAACGCGGGCTGGCAGTCGATCCAGCGGCTTTTTTCGAGTGCCTCGATCGTACCCCAGCCGGAGGCCTGCAGAGTTTTGTCGATAAGTTCGCGCGGGGTCATCGCGAAGCCGGGATGCTCGGCGCCAACCCGTTTTGCGAGGGCCGCAATGACATCGTGGTTCGAGCGGCACTCACCCGGCGTCGTGATCAGTTTCGGCCCGAGAAGGATGTGGTTGTGACCGCCGCCCTGATAGACGTCGTCGTGTTCGACGAACATCGTCGCGGGCAGCACGACATCGGCCATCCGCGCCGTTGCGGTCATGAACTGCTCGTGCACGCAGGTAAACAGGTCGTCGCGCGCGAAGCCTTGCTTGACCAGTGTCTGATCCGGCGCAACCTGCACCGGGTTCATGTTCTGGATGAGCATTGCCGTGACCGGCGGCCCATCGCCGAGATCGCGCTTGTCACCGGTCAGGATCGGGCCGATGCGCGACATGTCGAGCGTGCGCACGTTCGGGTCGCGTACGTCTGAACCCTCGATCAAGGTCTTGTCCCAATGGAAGATCTGACCGTTGGTGTGGAAGGCGCCACCGCCCTCGCGCTGCCAAACGCCGAGCACCGAGGCAATGCACAAAGCGGCGTGCATGTTGTGGGTGCCGTTGCGCTGGCGCGTGAAACCGTAGCCGAGCCGGAAGAACGTCTTCGGCGTCGTGCCAACGAGCTTGGCGAACGCTTCGATCTCTTCGACGCTGAGGCCGGTGATCGCGGCAGCCCATGCCGGCGTGCGCGTTTCGAGATGTGCTTCGAGTTCGTCGGGGCAATCCGTGTGGGCGGCCATGAAGGCACGATCCGCATAACCGTCGCGGAAGGCGATATGCATGACGGCGCAGGCGAGCGCGCCATCGGTGCCGGGTTTGACGCACAGCGCCATGTCGGCCTGCTTCATGGTGCCATTGTGGTAGATGTCGATGGCAACGATTTTGGCGCCGCGCTGTTTGCGCGCCTTCACCGCATGCGTCATCACGTTGACCTGGGTGTTGACCGGATTGGTGCCCCAGATAACGACGCAGTCGGACTTCGCCATCTCGCGCGGATCGGGCCCGCGCAAGGCGCCGGTGCCGGCGGCATAGCCGGTCCACGCCAGCGTCGTGCAGATCGAGGCGTGCATGTCGGAATATTTCTTGGCATGGCGCAGTCGGTTGATGCCATCACGCATGACAAGCCCCATGGTGCCGGCGAAGAAGTACGGCCACACTGCTTCAGGCCCGTGTTCGCGTTCGGCCTTGAGGAACGCCTCCGCCGTAATGTCGAGCGCGTCGTCCCAGGAAACCCGCTCGAAGTCCCCCGCCCCTTTGGTGCCCTTGCGCCGCAGCGGATACATCAGCCGGTCGGGGTGATGGACGCGCTCGGCGTAGCGCGCGACCTTGGCGCAGATGACACCATCCGTGTACGTGTTGGCCTTGGCGCCGTAGACACGGCCAATACGGTCCGGTCCTTCGAGTTCGACTTCGAGCGCACAGGTTGACGGGCAGTCGTGGGGGCAGGCTGAGAAACCGAGCGGGGTGGTGCCGTCCATGCGTGTGCGTCCTCAGGTGGTGTGATAGATCGCCGGACAGGATAGCGATGTTCGGAAAAGAGGCAAACGCCACG
>JBPCVZ010000359.1:0-3470 GCA_051010015.1 Hyphomicrobiaceae bacterium | reverse complement strand
AACGGATACGGTCGCGTCGAACCTACGCCTCTCGGTGAGGTGATGGGGTTCCTGGTGCTAGCTGTCGGCATTGTTGGCGGTTTTGTAATCTTCATTTGATCGATGACCGATCTCCGTTGCCGATAGACGGGCAGTTGCACTTCGCTTAATGGCGTTTCAGAAAAGCGCCCAGTTCACTTGTGAAGGCTCTGCTCTCGGGAAGGTCGGTCAAGATTGTCCAGTTTGCATGTGACATGGCCTCAAACACATGAAGTTCAGCCTGCACATTGGCAGCCCGCATTCGCCGATGAGTTCGTACAGTGCCGCTGAGGAAAAGGTCTCGCGTACCGCTGAACAAGATGACAGGTGGAAATCCCGTGTAGTCGCCGTAAACCGGCGAAATGAGTGGGGACTTCAGATCGCGTCCATTTGCATAGGCCTTTGCCGCGGCAGCCAACACTCCTTCATAGGTGACTAAAACCCGGTCTACTCCCGCATGGGTGTAATAGCTGTCGCCGGTTTTGGTAAGATCAGCCCACGGCGTGCTGGCCATGACAACAGCCGGCAAATCAAGCTTCAGCTCTTGCAACCTGAGCACCGATGCCAGGGCTAGATTTCCGCCAGCCGAAGTGCCACCAATTGCCATGGTTGAGGCAAGACGTGTCTTGAGGAGGTGTTTCCAGACCGCAACGACATCATCGACAGAAGCGGGAAACGGATGTTTCGGCGGCATTCGATAGTCAACCGACAGAACCGGAATACCGATGTTGTTAGCTATGAGAATGGCCTCCCGCAGGCCCGCACGACCAGCATTAAGGACGAATGCGCCTCCGTGTGTGTGGACAAACATCTTGTTGGCCAGTTCAGGATCGATCTTCGCCGGTGTGACCATGAAGACCGCCACGTCTGCTATGCGTTTTTCGCTTATGTTGACAGCCCACTTCTCGGCCAGTTCCATATTTGATACGCTCGAAGCCTTGTCCAGCGGATCCGTCAATCGTGTCCAGTCTGCATCAGACTTGAAGGTCACAGAGGCCGCCTTCGCAATGTCAGGCTGCGATGTAGCTGCAATCGATTTCTTCAGTTCCACGCTTGCACCGGCAGGCGGGGGGATCTGAAGTGGTCCGACGCTCCAGACATCATCTTCCGCCATGGCAGACGTTCCCAGGCCGACTAGAGCGACGATGAACACAGCAAATGCGATCTTGATATGCCAGGTTCCCGGTTTGAGGCCGCGCCAACGAAAGGTGTTTTTCGCGATGCCCTGCCCGATCGTGTGAGCGTGTTCCATGGGTGGCTCCTCCTTGGTAGTTCCGCAACTCACTCGGTATTCTTCATCACCAATCGCATTGGCAATCATGGGATCGAGTAATTCGGTCTTCTCTGGTGATCATTCCAGTTGGCCGATGCTCCTACTGGCGGCCCACCTTGTGTCACGGTCGTTCAAGCTAAACCCAGTTCGGCGTCTTCATGAAATGAAATGTACCGTTCGAACGGGTTCGCACCCGTTTTAACTGGCGGAGAGTGAGTGACGGGAGTGAGTACTGAAACAGTCCAATGGAGTAACTAAAATCGCGCAGCGCGGAAATTTTGAGCGCGGTGGGCTTTGAGGTTGCTTGCCTATCCGAACATGCAGCCAGGAAACCTGAGGAGACACTGGAGATGTCTGTCCGTCTTCACTCCTTGGTGGTTACGATGAGCCAAAATCCTCTCTTATGCGATACCGCTAATTGGTTCCATAGGCGTTGATGCCAGACATCCCCTACGGCGATGTCGAACGCCACGTCGGCTTCCACGACCAAATTCTTGGCCTCATTGATATAGTCTGCCGCCCGTTTGACAATGTCCGCGGCAGATGGCGTGGCTCCGTCCGATTGGGCGCTGGCAGCTCCAAACGCGCCCAAGCTTAGGCAGCACGCCACGAGGGTTGCGAACAGGAATCTTAAACGGTGTTTCATGTCTATTGGTCCTTCAATCTTTCAGTCATGCCGATCAGTTGGCGGGCGTAAACCAGATCGGTGATGTATAGGCGCGTTCCTGCAATGTGGCGGGAACCTCCTTTGGAAGTTCCACGCCAAAAACCTTGGCATCGAACGTGGTCCAGCGCGGTGTCGGAATCTCCAAAACCCGCACGTAGTAGAAGGCGCGTTGGGTGGGATCGAATTCGGTGTCCTTCCAGTGGGCTTCCAGGGCGGCTTCGCCGATTGAGTTATCGTAGGTCGCTTGCTCAACATTGACGGTATTTCCGACCGGTGCCTCACAACGCTTCTTGGCGTCTATCTTCCGCCCGTCCGAGCACGCTACGTCGTAGATCAGCTCATGTGTCTTGCCGTCAGCGTCGAGCCAGCCCTTGATGACCTGGACACGATCCAGATTGGCGCCATCGGGATCGCGGACGGCACGGATCAGCAGGGTTGGCTGCTTGCCCTCAGGGGCCATCGTCAGGTCGCCGCCCATGGGAACACCCCGGCGATAACCGTGCTTCGCGAAATCGGAGCGGAACAGATCCTTGCTGGCAAAATCCCACCCGCCGAATACGCGCACTCGCATGCGCGTTCCAGTGGTGGCGAAGACCTCGCGCCGGGCAAACGCGTCCCATATGGCTTCACGTGTATTCTCTCGCGCCCAGACCGCTGCCAGGCCGGATGCACCCGTCTTGACAGCCCTGATCTTGTCCTTTTCGGCACGATTTGCCGGAACCCGGCCGATAATGACTTCCTCGAACCGAATCGGATCTGCGGTCGGTTCGAGCAGCGCGACCTTGCCAAAGAAGTTGTCCTCAGAAGTTGTTGCCAGGCCGGTGTGTGCATCAGTCGAGCCGATCAAGCCGAACTTGAAGGGGTTTACGCCAAGCTTCTTTTCATACGCAAGGCCTCGTTTGAGCGCTTCGCGGGCATACTCGCGTGGCAACATGTCCGGCTGATGCGGTTCCGGGCCAAAGCTTCCCCTGTCCCAAGTTTCGAAGTCGGCGAACTCGTCGCTCGGAGAAAGAGCCGGATGGGCTTCACCGTCGCCTTTGGGCTGGGTCACCTCATAGACGGGCTCCCAGCGTTGACGACGTTTGGCGTAGTCTGCGTCGAGAGGTTTCTTGGTCGTCAGAGTAACATCGTCGAACATCAAACCGTTCGAGATGTTGCCGTTGTGTGCAATCGCGAGCATTTTCCCGCCAGTCTTGGCTTCATAGTCGGCCATCCATTTCCAGAGATCTTCAGGATCACCGGTGTCGTAGTAAGACAGCGGTACAATCTGCTCGGCCTTGCTCTTGTCGTCACGGAAGAGGATGTTGCGATGAAGATTGTTGCCGTTGGGACCGCTGGTCCACTCAAACCCTATGACAGCTGTGAAGCGGCCCGGTTCATTGTATTTTTCCGCCGCCTCAAGCAGACGGTTCCAGGCCGTCTTTGCCATCGCGGTATCTCCCTTGAAGGGATTGTCGAGCGCCTGCATCTTTGCAAGCCAAGCGTTGAAGGCATCCAGACCCTTTCCAGACT
>JBPCVZ010000358.1:0-4763 GCA_051010015.1 Hyphomicrobiaceae bacterium | reverse complement strand
CTAATTGCGCCCGGCCGATACGCCACCGTCAACCATGTAGACGCCGCCGGTGCAAAAGCTCGAATCGTCGGACGCGAGAAACAGCATGAGCTTGGCGACTTCTTCAGGCGTGCCGTAGCGCCTGAGCGGCGTTGCCTTGGCGAGCGGCTGGTCGTTGCGCGTGGTGACACCGTGCATCGTTTCGAGCGACGCCATCATCGGCGTGTCAATCGGCGACGGGTTGATCGAATTCACCCGAATGCCGTTGGCGGCCCCTTCCATCGCTGCCGAGCGCATCAGGCCGACGGCGGCGTGCTTCGAGGCGATGTAGGCCGACATGTCAGGTACCGCGCGGATGCCGGCGGTCGACGCCGTCACCACGATCGAACCGCCCTGTTCCGCCATCGCCGCCATCGCATATTTGAGGCCAAGCCAGACGCCGCGCACGTTGACCGCGATGACCTTGTCGAAGGTCTCCGGCGGATAGTCGGTGATCGGCGACAAGGCGCCCTCGATGCCGGCATTGAGCAGCGCGACGTCGAGCCTGCTGAAGCGCTCGACGGTCTTGTCGACCAGCTGTCGGACGGCCGCTTCATCCGTTACGTCGGTCACGCAGGTCGCGGCGCTGTCACCAAGCTCGGCGGCCAGCGCTTCGAGCGGTTCGGCTAACACGTCAGCGAGCATTACGTTGGCGCCTTCGGCCGCAAACAGGCGGGCGGCTGCGGCGCCGATACCGCGGGCGGCGCCGGTTATCACGGCGGTTCTGCCATCGAGTTTGGACATGACTGGGGCTCCTCCAGATGAGCGCGGGTCGGATCAGTCGGCGACCTTGACGCCGGTCTGTGACGTGATCAGCCCGTAGTGCTCGGTGCGGCGGTGTTGGGCGAAGTTGAAGATCGTTTCCTTGCCGAACGTGGTCGCGTCGAGATCGCACTCGGCGACGATCAGTTCGTCGTCTTCGGTTTTGGTCTCGGCAACGATTTCGCCGCTCGGGTCGACGATGCAGCTGGCTCCGAACAGCGGGAAGCCGTCCTCGACGCCGGCCTTGGCAACGGCCACGACCCAGGTCGAGTTCTGGTAGGCGCCGGCCTGCAGCGACAGTTTGTGGTGAAAGATGCGCTGCTCCGGCTTTTCGTCACCGCTCAGTGAGTTAGTCGAGGGCGTATTGAAGCCGAGCACGATCATCTCGACGCCCTGCAGGCCCATGACGCGGTAGGTCTCCGGCCAGCGCCGGTCATTGCAGATGCACATGCCGAAGATGCCATCGAGCATGCGAAAGACGGGAAAGCCGAGGTCGCCGGGCAGGAAATAGCGCTTCTCGAGGTGCTGGTGGGTGCGCGCCGTATCGTAGTCGGTGTGGCCGGGCAGGTGGACCTTGCGGTACTTGCCGACGATGTTGGAGGCGGCGTCAACCAGGATCGAGGTGTTGTAGTGATCGCCATCGGGCGTCAGCTCGGCGTAGCCGAACGAAAGTGCAATGCCGAGTTGCTTGGCGCGGTCGAACAGCGGCTGCGTCGCGGGGCCCGGCATCTCGGCCTCGAACCACTGGTCGGCCTCGGCGTTGTCTTCGTAGTACCAGCGCGGAAAGAACGTCGTCAGCGTCAGCTCGGGGTAAACGACGAAATTGCACTGGCGTGCGGCCGCTTGATCGAGCAGGGCGATCATGCGCGCAACAACGCTTTCGCGGCTGTCTGCTTTCTGGATGGGCCCCATCTGGGCCGCACCGACGGTCACGTTTCGCATTGTGGTTGGCTCCGCTTGTGCGTTCGCTTTGTTTCAGCTGCCATGATGATCGCTGGCGGCGGTCTCGGCAAGGCGCAGCATGGCCTGATCTGAGGTGGGATCATGCTATAGTGGCCATCAAGGGCGCCTTCGGGGCCGTCAATCCAAGCAGAGCAGATGCAATGACAAGAATTGCCGTAGGGTTCTCCGGTGGACCGACCGCGACAGAGATCGTCGAGTGCGTGCGGCTGGCCGAGCAGCTCGGGTACGAATCGGCGTGGGTGGCGGAGGGCCATGGCGGTGATCAGTTCGCTATCCTTTCCGGTTGCGCGGCGGCGACATCGACGATCAGGCTTGGCACGGACATTACCAGTGTGTTCGTGCGCACGGTGCCGACGATCGCGATGGCGGCGATGACGGTCGATGATCTTTCCGGCGGGCGCTTCATGCTCGGCGTCGGCTCCAGTCACAAGGTGCAGGTCGAGCCCGAACACAGCGTGGTGTACAGCAAGCCGCTGACGCGGGTGCGCGAAACGGTCGAGGCGGTGCGCCAGCTGATCGCGACGGGAAGCCTGAACTACCAAGGGCAGACGTTCCAGATCGAGCAGTTCGACTTGTGGTTCGAGCCGCATCGCAGGGAGATCCCGATCTACATCGCGGCTGTGTTTCCGAAGATGACGGCGCTGTGCGGTGAAATTGCCGATGGGATCATTCTGACGCGGAGTACGCTCGCAACCGCTGCGACGGCGCGGGAGCACATCGCGGAAGGTGCGGCGCAGGCCGGGCGCAAACCCTCCGACGTCGAAGTGACGACTTTGCTGCCGACCGCCGTTGCGGACACGCTGGCCGCGGCGCGCGACCTGATTCGGCCGGGGCTGGCGCTCTATGCCGGGTTCTTTCCGCGCTACAACCAGCTGGTTGCCGTGCATGGTTTCGGTCACGAGGCCGACGCTATCGCGACGGCGTGGAAGAGCGGCGATCGCCAGGGCGCGGTCGCTGCCGTTAGCGATGAGATGATTGATGCGACCAGCATCGCCGGGCCGCCCGAGTATTGTCGTGAGCGGCTGCAAGCGTACCGCGAGTCCGGCGTCGACCTGCCGATCATCAGTCCGTTTGCGCGCGGGCCTGGTGCCAAGGCGACATTCGAGGCCGCAATTCGCGCCTGCGCACCGCAATAGGAAAGCGGTGCTGGCGCCCTAAGCCAACATCTCGGAGCCGGGCACGATGCCTTTTTCGAGGCCGGTGCAGTGGCGGGCGATGTCGCGCGGCTGGGCGAGCCAGACCTGATCGCGATGCTTCATGATGTGCGCCAACGCCCGGCGCAAACCGGCGAGGCGGAACGGCTGGCCGATCACGAACGGGTGGTTGCTGATCGTGAAGACCAGCGGGTACTTTTCCGACAGGCGCAGCATTTCGTCGAACTGGTCGATGATCATGTGCTCGAAGTCGCGCCCGGTGTGCTGGCGCGTGACCATCGCCGGCGCGTCGTTGATCTCGAGGGGATATGGCACCGACAGGATCGGCCCGGCGCGCGTGCGCATCCAGAACGGCTGGTCGTCGGCGGGCCAGTCCATGACGTAGCTGTAGCCGGCTTCCTTGAGCAGGTCCGGCGTTGCCTCGCTCATCGCCAGCCACGGGCCGAGCCAGCCCTCGATCGGCTCGCCGGCGTGGCGCGCAATGGCATCGGTGCATTCCTTGATCAGGCGGGCCTCGTCTTCTTCCCACAGGCCATCCTGGCGCTCGGAATTGGTGCGGCCGTGGCCGATGAACTCGTCGCCGCGCTGGCGCATGCGCGCGGCAATCGCGGGATGCGCGTCGAGCGCGATCGAGTTGACGTTGTGCGAGCCGGGCAGTTCGAATTCATCGAGCACATCGAAATAGTGCCAGATGCCGACGCGGTTGCCGTAGTCGCGCCAGGCATAGTTGCGCTGATTCTGGGCTGGCGAGCCGGGTACGGCCTGGTCAGTGCCGAGGCCTGCACGATAGGCGAAATGCTCAATGTTATTGCACACGGTGACGGCGAGGCGTGTGCCGTTGGGCCATTCATAGGTCGCCCGCTCGGGCAGCGGGACATAGTCATAGCGATTGTGTTTGGGAAGTTTCACGGGAGCGCATCTCCAGATCTTCGGGTCCAGGGCGGACGTGGTGGTGGCTAGCATAGTCGGCTATGGTCGCGGACGGCCAGAGGGCTGCAGCGGATTGGTGCAAACAATCAAGGATGGCGTTGATGAGCAATGTGACCCCGGCCGCTGGCGTCGCGTTTGAGGCGCATGTCCAGGTCCTGGTTGTCGGGGGCGGTGCCTGCGGGTTGACGGCGGCGCTCAAGGCGCACGATGGCGGTGCTGACGTTGTGGTTCTCGAACGTGACGCGGTGCCGGCCGGTTCGACGGCGATGTCATCGGGTTTCGTCCCGGCGGCCGGTACGCGCCGTCAGGGCGCACTCGGCCTCAACGAGCCCGACAGCGTCGAGACGCTGGTGAGCGATATTATGGCCAAGTCAAAGGGCCTTTCCGACGAACGGTTGGTGCGGCTTGCCGCAGAGAACATCGCACCGGCGATCGACTGGCTGGAGGCATCGCACGGCCTCGAGTGGCTGGTGCTTGATGCGTTTCTCTATCCCGGGCACGCGCGTCACCGCATGCACGCAACGCCGGAGAAGACCGGTGTCGGACTGATGACGCGGCTCGGCGCCGCAGTCGAGGCGGCGGGTATTGCCGTGATGACCGGGGCGCACGTCACCGAGCTGTTCGTCGATGGCGGTGTCGTGCGCGGCGTTGCCGTTGCGCGACCCGATGGCGGCGAGGAGCGGATCGGGTGCGAGACGCTGGTCCTTGCGTGCAACGGTTATGGCGGCAGCCCGGAGCTGGTTGCAGAGCATATTCCGAAACTGGCGGGCGCGCCGTACTACGGGCATGTCGGCAATCAGGGTGACGCGGTGCGGTGGGGCCGGGCGCTTGGCGCCGAGCTCAAGCATCTTTCCGGATGCCAGGGCCATGGTTCGCTGGCGCATCCGCATGGCATCCTGATCACCTGGGCACTGATGATGGAGGGCGGTTTTCAGG